>NZ_JBIVOW010000002.1:349694-555419 GCF_044754325.1 Streptomyces sp. NPDC093097 | reverse complement strand
GGTTGATAGGCCAGATATGGAAGCATCGTAAGGTGTGGAGTTGACTGGTACTAATAGGCCGAGGGCTTGTCCTCAGTTGCTCGCGTCCACTGTGTTGGTTCTGAAGCCACGAACAGACCAACGGTTGTTTAGTGTTTCATAGTGTTTCGGTGGTTTTAGCGTTAGGGAAACGCCCGGTTACATTCCG
Source organism: Streptomyces sp. NPDC093097 (assembly GCF_044754325.1). Taxonomy (NCBI): domain Bacteria; kingdom Bacillati; phylum Actinomycetota; class Actinomycetes; order Kitasatosporales; family Streptomycetaceae; genus Streptomyces; species Streptomyces sp. NPDC093097. The sequence goes on along the minus strand of NZ_JBIVOW010000002.1, from coordinate 555,232 downwards.
AACCCGGAAGCTAAGCCTTTCAGCGCCGATGGTACTGCAGGGGGGACCCTGTGGGAGAGTAGGACGCCGCCGAACTCCTTTTGATAAAGCTCCGTTCCCCGAGATTCGTCTCGGGGAACGGAGCTTTTTTGCGTTTGTGTCCTATTGAGTCTGTGGTGGGGTGTTGAGTCGTTAGGTCACGTGACCTAGTCTCTGGGGTGTGGATGATGACCTTCAGTTAGACGTGACGGGTCCGGTGCTCGTTGTCGGCGGTTATGGGACCGTCGGCGGAGAGCTGGCGCGGCTTGCCGCTGCCTCGTGGCCGTTGGTGTTGACCGGGCGGACGCCCGAGCGGGGGCGGGGGCTGGCCGATGAGGTGGGGGCGGAGGTACGGCGTTGGGATCTGGCGGATCCGGAGCCGTTCTCGGCGAAGGTGCGGGCCGTGATCAGTGCGGTGAACGATCCGGCGGACCGGGTGCTGTCGGCGGCACTGCGGGGTGGGGTGCCGTATGTGGACATCACGCGGTGGACGGCGCGGATGCAGCGGGCCCTGGCGGTCGCCGCGGTCGATCCGCCGAAGGCGCCGGTGCTGTTGTCGTCGAGTTGGATGGGCGGGGTGAGCGCGCTGGTCGGGGCGGCGCTGGCGGCCGAGTTGGGCGGGGCGTCCGAGGCGCAGGTCGCGATCCGGTACGACCTGAAGGACCGGGCCGGCGCCGACTCGGTGGAGTTCATGGACCGGCTGGGGCTGGACTACGAGGTCACCGAGAGTGGCGAGCGGCGGATGGTCATGCCGTTGAGCGGCGCCGGGTTCGTGGAGATCGGTGGGCATCGGACGAAGGTGGCGCGGATCGACACGCCGGAGCAGTTCACCCTGCCGTTGGTGCTGGGGCTGGACACCGCGGTCACCCGGATCGGGTTCAGCGCGAACGCGTCGACGTCGTCGTTGCTGGCGTTGAAGAGGACCGGGTTCTTCCGGTGGGGGCGGGGCGCGAGGTTCGAGAAGGTGCGTCGGGCGATGCTGTACGCGCCGGGGGAGGGGGGCTGTGCGTTGCTGCGGATCGATGTGCGTGGGCGGGGCGGGGAGCGGCGTACCGCGGTGGTCAGGGATGACGCGGGGCAGGCTCATCTGACCGCGGTGGGTGGGCTGTTGGGGCTGCGGAGGGTGTTGGGGGCGGATGGTGCGGTGGCGCCGGATGGGGTGGCGTTTCCTGAGATGACGCCGGTGCCGGAGGGTGTGGTCGGTGCGTTGGAGAAGGCAGGGGTGGAGGTTGAGGTGTCATGAGTGAGGAGAAGGGCGGCGGTAGGCCGCAGTTGACGCGGCAGGGCAGCCTGCGGCGGACGAGTCTGCTGGACGCCGCGGAGGCCGTGCTGATCGCCAAGGGCAACGCGGAGGCGTCGCTGCGGGCCATCGCCGGTGAGGCGGGGGTGCGGGTCGGGCATCTCCAGCACTACTTCCCGACCCGGGCGGAGTTGGTGAAGGCAGTGCTGGAGCGGGCGTTGGAGCGTTCGCTGGAGCGGTTGGCGGAGATGACCGGGCTGCGGGTGCGGCAGGAAGACCCGCCGGCCGTCGACGGGGCGGAGGGGGGCCGGGTGGACGCCGCCGAGGTGGTGGCGGTGGTGCTGGCCGAGCAGGAGGATCCCCGGCTGGTCCGGCTGTATGTCGAGGTGTGGGCGCTGGCGGCGCGGGACGAGGACATCGCCGCGGTGGTCCGGGAGTTCTACCGGAAGTACGTGGCCCATGTGGAGGCGTTCGTGCGGCAGGGGCGGCCGGAGTGGTCCGCCGAGGTGTGCCGGGCGCGGGCCGAGACGTTTGTGGCGTTGGTCGAGGGGGCGGCCCTGATGCGGTCGGGGATCGCGGGAAGCCGGACGAGCGCGATGGATGAGCAACTCGTGCGTCAGGCGGTGGGGTTGCTCCGGGACTGACCGGCGATGAGGGCGGTGCCGGCGGGGAGCGTCAGGCCGAGGTGAAGTCCTGTGGCCAGCGGGCGCGGGCCTGTTCCTGGGAGCGCATGGTGGCCAGGGTCGGCAGGCCGCGGTCCTGGCCCGTCCGGAGGAGCTCCGGCAGGGCGGGCAGCGGGGCGAGCGCGGCGATGTCGTCCAGGACGAGGGTGAGTGGTGGGTCGAGCCGACCGGCGGATGACCGTTCGGCCATGCGGCGGCCGTGCTCGACCACGTGCGAGAGGAGTGCGGTGAGCAGGGGCATCGCACCCGGATCGGTGCGCGGGTCCTCCAGGGACTCGCCCACCAGGTAGAGCGTTCCCCCCTCGGCGACGAATGATTCAAGGGCGAGCGCATCGGATCGCAGCGGATTGCTGGCGTCGCGGAGGTGGACCGAGGAGAGTGCGGTGAGCGCGCGGCCGACCAACTCCTTTGCCATCTCGCGGCGTTCGGTGTGCGCGGTGAGCACCGACTCCAGTTCGCCGGCCTGGCCGCCGGACGCCTTGGGGTTGGTGCGCAGGATGCGGACCGGCTCCTGGGCGCCGCCGGCGGCGTGCGCCCAGCGGTGCAGCTGGCGGAACGGGCGGCCGTCCAGCGCGGCGGCGTGCAGCCAGCAGCGCAGCAGGGTCTGTGCGGCGTTCGCGAGGGCCGAGTCCAGGGAGCCGGCCGGGCGGACCGGAGCGAGCAGGGCGGCGGCCCGGGTGGTGGCGGTGGCGAGGTCCTCGCAGCCGGAGGTGGGCGACCAGCGCAGCCGGGCCGGGGTGTCGAGGCGGTGCGTGGGGTCGTAGGCCAGCACCGGGCCCAGCTTGGCGCGGGCGTCCTTGGTCTCGGCCCACAGGACGGGGTCGGTGGTGGCGACGACCAGGGGGCCGGGGGCGGCGGTGGCGGCGGCCAGTGCCGCGGCGCGGTGGGCGGACCGGTCGGTGCCGAACCGGAGCCGGGTCGCGGCCGGTTCGGGGGTCGGGGCGGCGGGTGCCGGGGACGCGGTGGCGGGCTGCTCGGGGAGCGGGGCGGTGGCCGCTGGTGGTGTCTGGGGGGCGGAGGGGGCCACCGCGGTCTGTGGCGCCACCGTGGAGTCCGGGGCCGCCGGGGTGTGCGGGGTGGCTGCCGGGACCTGCGGGGCGGGCGGCACGGCCGTCTCCGCGGGCGTCTGCGGCGTCGCGGGAGCCGGCTCCCTGCGCGGGCCGGGGTCGGCCCGCTGCGCCCGCTGCTGGGCCCGTCGCGCCGCTCGTACGGACCGGTACCGCGTCACCGTGCCCAGGGTGAAGATCGCCAGCACCAGCAGGAGCATCAGTTCGCCGACGAACAGGCCCCAGAACAGGCCGTAGCCGGACAGCTGGCCCTTCGGGGCCGCGGGCCAGGCTCCCGCGACGTCCTGCGGCGCGGCGACCAGGTGCGGCAGCGCCAGCGGCGTACCGCCGAACGTCACGCCGGTCGGCCAACTGCCGTGCGCCAGCAGCCCCGACAGGCCCGTCGCCGTCCACACCACCAGGGTCAGGCCGAGCAGGAAGCCGATCAGCCCGACCAGCAGCGCGTCGGGGATGCCCCGGCTCCTGGGGCGGCCGCCGCCGCGATCGTCGTCCCGGCCGGTGCCCCGGCCGTCGTAGGGACCGCGGCCGCGGCCGTCCGCCCGGCCGTAGCCGCGGTCGTATCCGTCCTCGTCGTATCCGCGCGTCACGCCACCGTCTCGCTCGACTCGTCCCGCAACTGCCGTTCCAGCGCGATGGCTTCGGCGCGCGCCTCGGCCTCGGCGTCCGCCGCCAGCGCGAGCGCGCGCGCCTCGTCCGTCGGCAGGGAGGCCGACTCGGTCATCGCCCGGTCGGTGTAGACCAGCGGGCGCTCGGCCTCGGTGATGAGGTGCTTGACCACCTGGACGTTGCCGTTGACGTCCCAGACGGCGATGCCCGGGGTCAGGGTTGGAATGATCTCCACCGCCCAGCGCGGCAGCCCCAGTACCTGGCCGGTGGCGCGCGCCTCGTCGGCCTTCTGGGCGTAGATGGTCCGGGTGGACGCCATCTTCAGGATCGCCGCGGCCTCCCGCGCGGCCGCCCCGTCCACCACGTCGCTGAGGTGGTGGACGACGGCCACGAACGACAGGCCCAGCCGGCGGCCGAACTTCAGCAGGCGCTGGAAGAGCTGGGCCACGAACGGGGAGTTGATGATGTGCCAGGCCTCTTCGACCAGGAAGATCCGCTTCTTGCGGTCCGGGCGGATCCAGGTGTGCTCCAGCCAGACGCCGACGATCGCCATGAGGATCGGCATCGCGATGGAGTTCCGGTCGATGTGCGAGAGGTCGAAGACGATCAGCGGCGCGTCCAGGTCGATACCGGCCGTGGTCGGGCCGTCGAACATGCCGCGCAGGTCGCCGTCGACCAGCCGGTCCAGCACCAGCGCCACGTCCAGGCCCCAGGCGCGGACGTCGTCTATGTCGACGTTCATCGCCTCCGCGGAGGCCGGCTCGGGGTGCCGGAGCTGCTCGACGATGTCGGAGAGCACCGGCTGCCGGGCGGGGCGGGGGGTGCGGCCGGCCTCGTCCGCGCGGGCGTCCGCCTCCTCGTACTGGCTGAGCACCGCCGCGTGCGCGACCTTCAGGGCGAAGCCGGCGCGCTCGTCCAGGCCGCGCCCCATGGCGACCTCGATGATCGTCCGGAGCAGCGCCAGCTGGCCGGTGGTGGTGATCGAGGGGTCGAGCGGGTTGAGCCGGATCCCGCCGTTGAGCGCGGCCGTCGGGTCCAGCCGGATGGGCGTTATCCCCAGCTCCTGGGCGATGAGGTTCCACTCGCCGACGCCGTCCTCGCCCTGTGCGTCGAGCACCACGACCTGCCGGTCGCGAAACCGCAGCTGCCGCAGCACATAGGTCTTCTCCAGCGCGGACTTGCCGTTGCCGGACTCGCCGAGCACCAGCCAGTGCGGTGCCGGGAGCTGCTGCCCGTAGAGCTGGAACGGGTCGTAGATGTAGCCCTTGCCGGAGTACACCTCGCGCCCGATGATCACGCCCGAGTCGCCGAGGCCGGGTGCCGCCGTCGGCAGGTAGACCGCCTGGGCCTGGCCGGTGGAGGTGCGTACGGGCAGCCGTGTCGTCTCCACCTTCCCGTACAGGAAGCTGGTGAAGGCTTCGGTGAGGGCACCGAGCGGATCGAACATGGCCATGACGTACGCGCCTCCCAGGGCTTAAGCGGCGTTGGCGGCGTTAGCGGCGGATACCGGTCGCGAACGGCAGGGTGTTCACGAACGCCCGGTGGTGCTCGCGGTCGCACCACTCCAGCTTGAGGTAGGACTTGCCCGCCGAGGCCCGGATGGTCCGCTTGTCGCGGGCCAGCGCCTCGGGCGAACGCGACGAGACGGTGAGGTAGCCGACGAGGTTGACGCCGGCCGCGCCGGACGCCAGGTCCTCGCCGCGCTGGTCCACCCGGCCGTGGTGCGCCACGTCCCGCGGGTCCACCACCCGGTTCATCTTCGCCGCGCGGCTGGCCTCGGCGTCGTCGTTGGTCTTCTCCGTCAGCATCCGCTCGATGGCCACCTCGGTGGGCTCCAGGTCCATGCAGACCGCGACCGTGCGGATCACGTCCGGGGTGTGGACCAGCAGCGGCGCGAGGAAGTTGACGCCCACCGGGGTCAGCGGCCACTCCTTGACCCAGGCGGTGGCGTGGCACCAGGGCGCCCGCGTCGAGGACTCCCGGGTCTTGGCCTGGAGGTACGTCGGCGCGGTCGCGTCCAGTTCGGCCGGCCAGGCGTTGCGCTGGCTCATCGCCTGGATGTGGTCGATGGGGTGGTCCGGGTCGTACATGGAGTGCACCAGGGAGGCCAGCCGGGCCTGCCCGAGGGGCTGGCGGACCCGGATGTCCGCCTCCGTCAGTCGGGCGCAGATGTCGGTCAGCTCACGGGCCATCACCACCGCCAGCCCGGCGTCCCGGTCCAGCTTGCGGCGGAGCAGCCCGCCGCGCTGGGCGGCCGCGGCCCGGGCCATGGTGACCGCCTCGGCGGCCAGCTCGCGGTTGTAGTGCATGCAGGCGACCAGATAGGCCCGGTGCTGCTCGGACGAGGTCGACACCATCGACTGCAACTGGTCGTAGGAATCCTGGAGCCAGCCCGGGGAGCCCGCGTCCCCGCGCTGGGCGACGTCCTTGGCGTGCGCGTCCGGGTCGGCGGGCAGCGTGCGCGCCAGCATCTGGAGCCGCGTCACGAAGCCGTCCCCGTTGGCGACGTGCTTGAGCAGCGTGCCGAACCGGTCGACCAGCGCCTCCTGGTCCTCGCTGTCCCGCAGGCCGACGCCCGGCCCCTCGATCTCGATCGCCGCGGTCACCGTCCGCCGGTCGGCGTGCAGCAGCACCGCGATCTCGTCCGGCCCGAACGGCGCCGACAGCCAACTGATCCGCCCGATGCCGGGCGGCGGCCCGATCTCCACTTCACTCCCGTCCAGCCGTACGCCGGCTTCGATGGCCGAGGAGCGGTACACCGCTCCTCCCTTGCGCACGGTTCGGCGGAAACTCCGCCGGATCTCGAACCACTTGTAGTACGTGCGCCCCCGGTACGGCACGTAGACCACGGCCAGCCCCAGCAGCGGGAAGCCCGTCAGCGAGGCGATCTTGAGCGGCAGCGAGTCCAGCAGCAGCCCGCACATCATCCCGAGGAACGCGCCGACGATGATCAGCGCGACCTCGCCGGTCTCCCGGTTCTTGCCGATGACGGCGTTGGGCCGGGCGCGGCCGATCAGATACGTGCGCCGCGGCGCGATCGACTGGGACGGTGTGCTCAACGTCCCTCACCTCCAGGGGTCTTGCCGGTGCCGGGCTTCGTCCGGGGGGCCGGTGCCGTCGCGGACGAGCGGGAGCCGTGGGCGGCGACCCCGCCGGCCACCGCGTCGGCCTGCCGGGACTGGCCGCCCGAGGAGCCGCCGTCGTCCCCGCCCGACCGGCGGGAACTGTGCGTCTTGATGCCCTGCGACACCAGTGCGGCGGGCGAGGAGATCATGGCGGCGGCCTGGCTGCCGTCGGTGGCCCGGCCCTTGCTCGTCCGGGCCGAGATCATCTCGTCCCCGAAGCCCGGTACGAAGCGGTAGATCACCGCGCTGGCGAAGATCGCCAGGATGATGATGGCGAGCCCGGACACCACGGCGGAGAAGGCGTTCGGCCCCTTGTCGCCGGAGAGCGCCCCGGCGACGCCGAGCACGATCACGATCACCGGTTTCACCAGGATCACCGCGATCATGATCCCGGCCCAGCGGCGGACGTGCCCCCACATGTTCTTGTCGACCAGCCCGGCGTACACCACGGTCCCCAGCAGCGCGCCGACGTACAGCAGCGCGGCCCGGATGACCAGTTCCAGCCACAGCACACCGGCGGCCAGCACGGACACCAGCGACACCACGATCAGCATGATCGGGCCGCCGCCGATGTCCGTCCCCTTGGTCAGCGCCTGCGAGAACCCCCCGAAGAACGCGTCGGTCTGCGCCCCCGTCCCCTTGGCGATGATCTCGGTGACGCCGTCGGTCGCCGACACCACCGTGTAGAGGATCAACGGCGTGAACGCGGAGGCCAGCACCGTCAGCCACAGGAACCCGACCGCCTCGCTGATCGCCTCCGTGAGCCGCACGCCCCGCACGGCCCGCTTGGCGACGGCGAGCAGCCACAGTACGAGCGTGAGCACCGTGGACGCGGCGAAGACCACCGCGTACTGCCGCAGGAACGCGGAGTTGGTGAAGTCCACCTGGGAGGTGGCCTTCACGGCGTCCGACAGCTTGTCGACGATCCAGGCGGCGGCTTTGGCGCAGCCCTTGGCGAGGGAGCCGAGGGGGTCGAGGGGGTTGTTGTCGAGGGGGTTGTCCGTCGGCAGTTTGGGGCCGCTGCCGGTGCCGGCCTTGTCGCCGTTCTCGCAGAACTGCTTGGCCGCGCCGGGGACGAGGTCGCAGGTGTCCCCGGAGGGCTTCGGACTGGGGTCGGCGAAGGCCCGGGTCGCGAAGAGGACCGCCCAGGTTTGCAGGGCCACCACCACGGACACGCGGGACAGCGTGCGCCGACCGAGCGGATTACCGGGCATAGGTGAAACCTCCGTACCCTGCGACCGCTCCCGCGATCTCCTTCGCGCCGGACGCGGGGACGTCACCGCTGACCGGCGCCGGACCGTTCTTCTGCGTGTAGCTGAGCGTCTTCCAGTCGTCGCCGGTCCAGGTCAGCTTCATGGTGAAGGTGCCCCAGTTCGTGGTGACCGGACGGGTGGAGCCCTCGCCGGCCAGGCCCAGCAGGCCGGTGCACCACACCTCGACGGTCGCCTCGGAGGCGGAGAAGGCCGTGGTCTTGGTGCCGACCGGGATGGTGCGGTAGACGAACGTCATCCCCGCCGGGGCGGTGCCGTCCGCCTTCAGCCCGGCGTTCTTGAAGAACTGCGGGGAGTAGAGGCTGTCGAGCTTGCCCTGGACGGTCTCGACGGCCGACGGCGCCATGACGGTGCCGACGACCTGGTGCCGCTGGTCGCGGTTGAACATGGCGCTGGAGCTCAGCGCCACCACATAGTTGGCCGCCGCTGACTGGGCCCCCTGTTCGGTCTTCGGGAAGCCGGAGGCGATGCTTCCGGTCTTGCCGGTGACCGGCTTGGTGCCGGTGGGGGCGGTCGGCTGGGCCGCGGCCTGGTCCGTGGTGGAGCCGGAAGAGCCGGTGTCCGTCTCGCTGTTGCCGCTGCCGCCGCGGTTGGCGAAGGCGATGGCCGCGATCAGCAGGACGACCACGCCGACGACCGTGATGAGGTTGCGGCTGGAGAGGGTGGACCGGGTGCGGCGGGGCGTTCCGTAGGTGTCGCTCTCGCTGTCGGGGAGTCTGGTCCTGGTCTGGCCGGTGCGGCCGTCGCCGTAGCCCCCGTCGTCGCCGATACTCATCGCGCCTGTGCCCCCTCTGCCGCCATCGCCGCCGCCCTCGCCGTCCGTGCCGTTGGTGTGCCGCCTTCATATGACCGTAGCCGCGTGGGCGGCGGCTCGGGTGAAGTGGTACGAGTACATCTCACCGTGACGGTTCCTCAGTTGCTGGGCGGCAGGGGCGAATGGGGGACTCTGGGCGGTTTGTGCCCCTCGTCCGTCCGGCGCCCGCCGCGGCGGCCTGCTGGTCTCCGGAACCACCTGTCCCCGCGACGCGGGCAGCCCAATCGGCCCGCTGGTGACGGGCATGGGCGCGGCGCGGCTCAGGGCCCCGCGAACCAGGGTGAGTGGGCGTCAGCATGGGGCCTCGGGCAGGGGGTGGGACTCGTGGGGGTACGGAAGGGCACGGCAGGGCGGAGGGGGACGGGCGGGGGCGCACACGGGGCGGCGCCGGGACGCGCGCGTGCCGACGTGCGCGGTGTGCCGGCCGGCGGGGGCGGGCAGGGATCAGGGATGGTGAGCGCGCCGCCGGGCGCCCGGGTCGGCCCGCGGCCGGACGTCGGGCCGCCGGACCGTGCGCGCCGCTAGACGGCCATGCCGTAGACGATGGTGAACAGCGTGCCCAGTGAGCCGATGATGAAGACCCCGGTGAGGCCGGCCACGATCAGGCCCTTGCCCTGCTCGGCGCTGAAGGTGTCGCGCAGCGCGGTGGCGCCGATGCGCTGCTTGGCGGCGCCCCAGATGGCGATGCCGAGGCAGATCAGGATCGCCACGGCCATGATGACCTGGACCATCACACGAGCCTCGTTACCCAGGGTGCCGAACGGCCCCCAGTCCGGGGCGATTCCGCCGATGATGGTGGTGATGTCGCCCTTTTGGGCTGCAATGAACATGTGTGAACTCACCGCCCCTTCATGGATAGTTGGCTGGTCGTGCCGCACGGCACGGTTGCAGTCTCTATCTTCGCCGACAAAGACGCCATCGGATGTCGACTCGGCGGCTTTCTTCGACGGATCTGGTGGAAAGTCGTGCGCGCGGCACGCATCACGACCCGTCAGTTCCCTCTGTTCCACCGTGTGTATCACGGGCGATAACGCCGGGCAATGACTGTCGGGGGCCGTCAGGGGCGGTGAACGACCGTACGGGGAGCGCGGGCGGGGCCCCGGGGCGGTGTGCCGGGTGTATGCGGTGTGTACTGGTGGGGAGCGGGCCGGTGGGGGCCGGCGGACCGGTGGGGCGGCGGTCAACGACGGTGACGGAACGTGGATGTGACGCGAATCGCACACCGTTCGAAGCGCCCCGTGCGCCGGTCCGTGCGCCGTGATGCGGCGGGAACGCGCACAGAGGCCGGAGAAGGGGCTGTGAACCGGGCCTGAATGGGGGAGGGTTGTGGGGTGCGGAAATTCTGGGTGGCCAGCGGGCTCGGGGTGGGGCTGATGCTCTGCCTGGTCGGGCTGCTTGTGATCGGTACGTACGGGGCGGCGGCCGGGCTGGCGGGGGCCACCGGCCGGGCGGTCGGGCTGGCCAAGGGCGCGGTGCCGGCCGCGTACCAGTCGCTGGTGCAGAAGTGGGGCACGCTCTGCCCGGCCATCAGTCCGGCGCTGCTCGCGGCGCAGCTCTATCAGGAGAGCGGCTGGAACCCGCACGCGCAGAGCCCCGCTGACGCCCGCGGCATAGCGCAGTTCATCCCCGGGACCTGGGCCACCCACGGCATCGACGGCAACGGCGACGGCAAGAAGGACATCTGGGACCCGGAGGACGCGATCCCCTCCGCCGCCTCCTACGACTGCGAACTGGCCCGCTATGTGAAGGACGCGCCGGGCGACGCCACCGCGAACATGCTCGCCGCGTACAACGCCGGTGCGTACCGGGTCATCCAGTACAACGGGGTGCCGCCGTACGGCGAGACGCAGAACTACGTGAAGACCATCACGACGCTGGCCAAGAGCTTCGAGGCGCCGATCGCCCCGGTGGCGCCCTCCCGGCAGGCCGCGGCCGCCATCTACTACGCCCAGGAGAAGCTCGGCACGCCCTACCTGTGGGGCGGCAACGGCACCGCGGACCAGGGCGGCCGGTTCGACTGCTCCGGGCTGACCAAGGCCGCGTACGAGTCGGTGCACATAGGGCTGCCGCGGGTGGCCAACGACCAGTGGAACGCCGGCCCGCACCCGAAGCGGGACGAACTCCTCCCCGGCGACCTGGTGTTCTTCGCCAACGATCTGAACGACCCGCGGTCCATCCACCACGTGGGCATCTACGTGGGCGGCGGGTACATGATCAACGCTCCGTACACCGGGGCGGTGATCCGCTTCGACAAGATCGATACGCCCGACTACATCGGCGCCACCCGCGTGACGTCCGATGGCGCAAAAGCGCTCCCCACGGGGAAGGACGGTTGACCGTCATCCTGAACTGCGATGAGGTGTCAAGCTTCGATAACGTCCTGGTGATCATCCCGTGGAGGGTGGAACGCCGGCGGGCGGCAGTGCGTTCCCCCGGCGTGGGAACGTATGCGCCCTCCCGGCGGCACGCGCTTCACGGCCACACGGATCGGCAACGGGGGTTGGTAGCACGTAGGCGGCGCTCATGCGCGCAGAAGATTAAGGGGCCACGGTAGATGGCTGGACTCGCATTCGAGGGGCCGAACCCCGACGTCGACGTGCTCGACGGCATCAACGGCCTCGCGAAGGGCGCCCCGCAGTGGGTGAACCGTGCGATGGAGTTCCTCGGTGAGTACGGCATCGTCGCCGCCCTCGCGGTGCTGTGCCTGGTCGCCTGGTGGACCGCCCGCCGCCGGCACGAGGGGGGGCCGGCCGCGATCGCCGGGCTGGTCTGGGCGCCGCTGGCCGCCGGGCTGGCGCTGCTGGTCAACGTCCCGATCCGCGGGTTCGTCGAGCGGCCGCGGCCGTTCAAGGACCATGCCGGCCTCGCGGTGCTGATCCCGGGGAAGACGGACTTCTCGTTCGTCAGCGACCACGCCACGCTCACCATGGCCGTCGGCGTCGGGCTCTTCGTCGCGCACCGCCGCTTCGGGCTGGTCGGCATCGGGCTGGCGCTGCTCGAAGGCTTCTGCCGGGTCTACCTGGGCGTCCACTACCCGACCGACGTGGTCGGCGGGTTCGCCCTCGGCACCGCCGTCGCGCTGCTGCTGGCGCCGCTCGCGCAGGCGGTGCTGGTGCCGCTGATGACGGCCGTCGGCCGGTCGCCGGTGGCATGGCTGGTGCGGGCACCGGGGCGGCCGGCGGAGCCGGCGGCGGCCGCGCGCGGCGCGGAGCCGCGGCCGGGTCCGGTGGTGACCGCCGAGCCGGCGCCGTGCCGCCTCGACGAGCGGGACAAGGACCTGGCGGCCTGACGGTCCGACGGTTTGACGGCCGGGCGGTCTGACGGAGCGTAGGGCGATGGCCCGGCCCCCCTTTGCGGGAGGGCCGGGCCATCGCCGTTCGGTAGGCGCTTCCGGCGGGTCAGAGGGCCTGCGCGAAGGTGCTGAACAGCCGCTGCGGGTCGTAGGTCTGCTTGACCTTGTCGAGGCGGGCGGCGGCCGTCCCGTAGTAGGCGGACTTCCAGTCGGACAGGCCGGGGTCGGTGTAGTTCTGGTAGGCGGCGCCCGAGGAGTGGCGGTGCATCGCGCCGTGGAAGCCGTTCAGCCAGGCGGTGCGGGTGGCGCCGGAACCGCCGGCCGGCCAGGAGGCCAGGTACTGGGCGAGGAAGCGCGAGTTGCGGTGGACGAAGGCGGTGTCGCCGGCGCCCACGCGGTTGATGGCGCCGCCCAGCGCGGTGAGCGCGACGTTGCCGGTGACGCCCTTGCGGCCGCCGGCCTCGATCTGGGCGAGCAGGGTCTGGATGCCGGCCGCGGTCAGCGGGCGGTCGAAGAAGTGCGAGCGGGCGGCGTAGGTCTCCCGGCCCAGCGCCCCCTCGCCGGTGTGGCCGGGCAGCGTGCCCGGCATATGGCACTGGGCGGTGGACTTCTTCGAGCAGCCCGCGTACGCCTCCATCGCGTCCAGGTAGCCGATCGGGGTGAGGCTGACGTGGGTGGCCGGGCCGGGGCCGCCGGGCTGGTCGGCGAGCTTGTCCACGGCGTTTTGGAGGTCGTGGTAGCTGCCGAGGGAGAAGGCCGCGACGGAGACGGCCGGGGTGTTGCCGGGGCGGGCGTCGAAGTGGGCGGCGGACCATATCTCGTCGGCCTGGCTCGGGCCCCACTTCTGCCAGGAGCCCAGCACCGCCGCGGCCTTGGCCCACGGCCAGGTCATGTACGCCATCACCGCGCGGGGCGCCGGGTGGGTGCGGAAGCGGAGTTCGGTGACCACGCCGAAGTTGCCGTTGCCGGCGCCGCGCAGCGCCCAGAAGAGGTCGGGGTGGTGGCCGGCGTCGCAGTCGACGGTCTTGCCGTCCGCGGTGACGACGGTGGCGCCGACCAGGCTGTCGCAGGTCAGCCCGTACGCCCGGGAGACCACGCCGTGGCCGCCGCCGAGCGTCAGGCCGGATATCCCGACGGTGGGGCAGGAGCCGCCGGGGAGCGTGACGCCGTGCGGGGCCAGCCCCTCGTAGACGTCGATGAGCTTGGCGCCGGCGCCGATCCGGGTGGTGCCGCCGGACGGCGCGCCGACCTTGTCGAGCGCCGAGACGTCGATGACGAGCTTGCCGTTGCCGCTGGAGAAGCCCGCGTAGGAGTGGCCGCCGCTGCGGATGGCGAGCGGGGCGTTGTAACGGCGGGCGAAGGCCAGGCACTCGGCGATGTCGCCGGGGTGCTTGACGTAGGCGATGGCGGACGGCTTCAGGTCGTCGAAGCGGGTGTTGTAGAGCCGTCGGGCGGCGGCGTAGGAGGCGTCGGACGCGCGTATCAGATCGCCGTCCAGGCCCTTGCCGAGCGCGTTCCAGGCGGCCTGCGGGGCGGAGCTCCTGGCGGAGGCCGCGGTGCTCATGGCGCTCCCGGTCCCGCTCCCGGTCCCGCCGCCGGCGGACGCCGCGGCCGAGCCGCCGCCCGGCTCGTCGCAGCCGGTCGCCAGGGCGAGCGAGGTGGCCGCGAGTCCGCCGCCGGCCATCAGGAGTGTGCGCCGCTTCACTGGGATGAGTCCCCCTTGTTGTCGTACGGTCCGGCCCCGGTCCGTCCGGTGGTCCGGCCGGTGGTCGCGGGGCATGTGCGGGGGCGCCGCACGGGGCGGGCCCGGCCGGTGCACTCCGTGTGCCGGTGCCGTCCGGTAACGCGGGTGAAGTCCGTTGCCCAGTAGTGCTGTTGCGTCCCTTACTCCTCAGATGCCGCACGGGGTGTGCGGGTTCCCGGAACGGACGGAGTCATTCCACGGGACGTCAGGGCGCGGGGTCGTGGGCCCCGCGCGCGTCGGCCAGGTGGCGCTCGGCGTCGGTGCGCGCCTGGGAGCGGGCGCGGCGGGCCATCCCGGTCCAGCCGCAGTCGCAGCGGGCCAGGCAGAAGGAGCCGCGCTCGGAGGTGGAGGTGCGGTGCACGGGGTCTTCAGGCACCCGTCCACGCTACGCGCCCCACGTGGCGCCCCCGTGACGGGGCCCCGGCACGGTCGTTGAACGGATCGGTCGACGCACCGTCGGACGAGCCGGCGGCGGAACGTCCGACCGTCCCGAGCGGACCGGCCGGCCCAGGCGGTCCCGAACACGAGCGACTGAGGGGGCTCGTACGCATGGTGGTGCAGGACAGGCGAGGCGGCGCGGTCGCCGCGGCCGTGGCGTGCGGGACGGGTCTGGTGGCGGGACTGCTGGCGACGACGGGCTGTTCACCGGACGGTGCCGCGGCGAACGACCAGGTGGAGCCCGGGCGGGCGGCGGCCGCGGTGGAGGTGCGGCGCAGCGCCGAGGAGTTGGTCCGGGCGGGCACCGCCAGGGTGCGGACGGCGGTGGAGACGGTCAGCGGCGGGACGCGGGTGGCGATCCGGGGCACCGGGGGCTATGACTTCGCGGCCGGCAGCGGGCAGTTGCGGGTGGTGCTGCCGGATCTGAAGGGCCGGCCCAGCGGGGGCAGCCAGCCGATCACCGAAATCCTGGCGCCCGGCGCGCTGTTCATGAAGAACCGCGGGGCGGGGGTGCCGGCCGACAAGTGGGTACGGGTGGACACCGCGGCGCTCTCCGACGGCAATCTGGTCACCGGCGGGGCGACCGATCCGCTGGCCGCCGCCGAACTGCTGCGCGGCGCACGGGAGGTGACGTTCCAGGGGGCGGAGCGGCTGGACGGGGTGGCGGTGCGGCACTACCGCGGGACGACCGACCTGGTCGCGGCCGCCGCGGCGGCGTCGGCGCGGAACCGGCCCGTGCTGATGGCGGCGGAAAAAGGGTTCACCACCGCGGTGGTGCCGTTCGACGCGTATCTGGACGACGCCGGCCGGCTGCGCAAGGTCTGCGAGCGGTTCCGGTTCGCCAACGGGGCGCCGAAGGGAGCGGCGGTGACCTCCACGACCGTGCTGTACGGATTCGGCGCCGAGGTCGTGGTGCGGCTGCCGGACCGGCGCGACATCTACACCGGGAAGATCGCCTCGGAGACGTCGTAGGCCGCCGTTCCGGGGCGCGGCCGTGCGGTCCGGGCCGAGGCGGAAATGGTCCTTCCGTGTCATGTGCGGGGCGGGCGGCCCTCCCTACTCTGGCGTTAACCACCGCGGCGTGGGAAGGCGTTCAAAGGGAGGAGGTGTCGGACGTGCCCGCCCATCGCCATCCGACCGTTCATGATCAGGTGGCCCTCGCCGAGATCGATCTCACCGGCGAGCTGATGATCGCGGCCGCGGCCGCGAGCGAGGACCGGCTGAGCACCGACCGGATCGACGAACTCCTGCACGTGGCCGGGGCCCCGCGGGGCGACGGCGCCGACCGGGAGGCGCCGGGCCCGCGTTGACCCGCCGGGGACGGCCTTCGCCCCCTCCGTCAGCTCCGCAGCATCCGCTCGATCGCCTTGGTCGCCTCCTGGACCTTGGCGTCGATGGCCTCGGGGCCCTTGGCGGCGGCGTCGGCGACGCAGTGCCGCAGGTGCTCCTCCAGCAGTTGGAGGCCGAACGACTGGAGGCCCTTCGTGCTCGCCGAGACCTGGGTGAGTATGTCGATGCAGTAGACGTCCTCTTCGAGCATGCGCTGGAGACCGCGGATCTGACCCTCGATCCGGCGCAGTCGCTTGATGTGTGCGTCCTTTTGCTTGGCGTAGCCGTGGCCGCCCGGCGCGGAATTTTCCGCAGCGGTATCGGTCACAGCCCCGAGCCCGTCATGGGGGGCGGATTTCGGCTGGGGGCCGTGGCAGGCCGCGGCGGCTGCGGTGCTGCCGCTGGTGTCCGCTTCCGTGGTCGTCATGGCCATCTCCCGTGGTATTGAGGCGATCCGTATACCCCCGGCGGGTATATGGTAACGAAGTTTGCGGGCGTGTGTGATACCCCGTGCAGAGCATGCTGCCCGATGGGCGACACTGAAGGAATGCCGGTTAGCAGGGTTAGCTGTGGCTGGATGATGCGCCTAGCATCAAGTCGACCGAATCCGATGTACCCCGAGGATTTCACGTGCGCTTTCGTCTGACCCCCAGGGAGACGAGCTTCTACGACATGTTCGCGGCATCCGCGGACAACATCGTCACAGGCTCCAAACTCCTGATGGAACTGCTCGGGGCGGACGCTTCCGCACGGGCCGAGATCGCCGAACGGATGCGGGCGGCCGAGCACGCCGGGGACGACGCGACGCACGCGATCTTCCACCAGCTGAACTCCTCGTTCATCACGCCCTTCGACCGCGAGGACATCTACACCCTCGCCTCGTCGCTCGACGACATCATGGACTTCATGGAGGAGGCCGTCGATCTGGTCGTCCTCTACAAGATCGAGGAACTCCCCAAGGGCATCGAGCAGCAGATCGAGGTGCTGGCGCGGGCGGCCGAGCTGACCGCCGAGGCGATGCCGAACCTCCGCACGATGGCCAACCTCACCGAGTACTGGATCGAGGTCAACCGTCTGGAGAACCAGGCCGACCAGATCCACCGCAAGCTGCTCGCCCACCTCTTCAACGGCAAGTACGACGCCATCGAGGTGCTCAAGCTCAAGCAGATCGTGGACATCCTGGAGGAGGCGGCGGACGCTTTCGAGCACGTCGCCAACACGGTCGAGACCATCGCGGTCAAGGAGTCCTGACCCTTACGCCATGGACACCTTCGCGCTCATCGTGACCATTGCGGTCGCGCTCGGTTTCACCTATACCAACGGCTTCCACGACTCGGCCAACGCGATCGCGACCTCGGTCTCCACCCGGGCGCTGACCCCGCGGGCCGCGCTGGCGATGGCGGCCGTGATGAACCTCGCCGGTGCCTTCCTCGGCAGCGGCGTCGCCAAGACGGTCAGCGAGGGGCTGATCGCAACTCCGCACGGCGGCAAGGGGATGGGCATCCTCTTCGCCGCGCTGCTCGGCGCGGTGGTCTGGAACCTCGTCACCTGGTACTTCGGTCTCCCGTCGTCCTCCTCGCACGCGCTGTTCGGCGGCATGGTCGGCGCCGCGCTCGCCGGTGGGACGCAGGTGATCTGGTCCGGGGTGGTCGAGAAGGTCGTCCTGCCGATGTTCATCTCGCCCGTCATCGGGCTGGTGCTCGGCTATCTCGTGATGGTCGTCATCCTCTGGCTGTTCCGGAAGGCCAACCCGCACAAGGCGAAGCGGGGCTTCCGCATAGCGCAGACCATCTCGGCGGCGGGCATGGCGCTCGGGCACGGTCTCCAGGACGCCCAGAAGACCATGGGTGTCGTGGTGATGGCCCTGGTCATCGCCGACGTCGAGAAGGCCGACGACGCCATTCCGCTGTGGGTCAAGCTGGCCTGCGCGATCACCATGTCGCTCGGCACCTACGCGGGCGGCTGGCGCATCATGCGGACGCTGGGCCGGCGGATCATCGAGCTGGACCCGCCGCAGGGCTTCGCCGCGGAGACCACCTCCGCCTCGGTGATGTACCTGGCGTCCTTCATGTTCCACGCGCCGATCTCCACCACCCACGTCATCACCGCCTCGATCATGGGCGTCGGCTCGACCAAGCGCCCGCGCGCGGTGCGCTGGGGCGTGGCCAAGAACATCGTGATGGGCTGGTTCATCACCATGCCGGCCGCCGCGGTCGTCGCCGGCCTGGTCTTCTGGCTGATCAAGCTGGCCTTCGGCTGACGGCCGGGAGCCGGTACGACGGTTGAAAGGGCCCGCCCCCTCCTCGGGGGCGGGCCCTTCGTCCTGCGGTGGCACCGCCATGCAGCACCGCGGGACATCGGGGGCGGCCGGGCGGGAGCGTGCCGCCTAGCCGAAGCGGCCGGAGATGTAGTCCTCGGTGGCCTGGACCGACGGGTTGGAGAAGATCCGCTCGGTCTCGTCGATCTCGATCAGCTTGCCGGGCTTGCCGACGGCCGCCAGGTTGAAGAACGCCGTGCGGTCCGAGACCCGCGCGGCCTGCTGCATGTTGTGCGTGACGATGACGATCGTGAAGCGCTCCTTGAGCTCCCCGATGAGGTCCTCGATGGCGAGGGTGGAGATCGGGTCGAGCGCGGAGCAGGGCTCGTCCATCAGCAGCACCTGCGGCTCGACCGCGATGGCGCGGGCGATGCACAGCCGCTGCTGCTGACCGCCGGACAGGCCCGAGCCGGGCTTGTGCAGCCGGTCCTTGACCTCGTTCCAGAGGTTGGCGCCCTTGAGGGACTTCTCGACGATCTCCTTGAGCTGGCTCTTCTTGTGGCTGCCGTTGAGCCGCAGGCCCGCCGCGACGTTGTCGAAGATCGACATCGTGGGGAACGGGTTGGGGCGCTGGAAGACCATGCCGACCGTGCGCCGGACGGCCACCGGGTCGACGCCCGGGCCGTAGAGGTTCTCGTCGTCCAGCATCACCTTGCCCTCGACGCGGCCGCCGGGGGTGACCTCGTGCATCCGGTTCAGGGTGCGCAGGAAGGTCGACTTGCCGCAGCCGGACGGGCCGATGAAGGCGGTCACCGAGCGCGGCTCGATGGTCATGGAGATGTCGTCGATGGCCTTGTGGGCGCCGTAGTACGCGTTCAGGCCGCTGACGTCTATTCGCTTGGCCATGTCAATCACTGCTTCTTTCTGCCGCGGCTCGGTCAGCGGCCGGGCTCGCTGGATGGTCGGACTTCGCTTCGCTTCCGCTGCGGCCGGGTGCCGTGCCCTCGTTCCTCGGGCGCGCCCCCCAGCCTCCGCTGCAGCTCAGTTCGTCCTCCGCGGGGCCTTCCAGCGGGCGATGCCGCGGGCCACCAGGTTCAGGACCATGACGAAGGCGATCAGCACGAGTGCCGCGGCCCAGGCCCGGTCGTAGGAGGCGTCGGAGCCCTGCTGCCACTGCTGGAAGACGTAGAGGGGCAGGGACTGCTGGGCGCCTTCGAAGGGGTTGTTGTTGATCGTCTTGGCGCCCCACACCAGCAGCAGGACCGGGGCGGTCTCGCCGGTGATCCGGGCGACGGCCAGCATCACGCCGGTGGTGATGCCGCCGATCGAGGTGGGCAGGACGACCTTGAGGATGGTGCGCCACTTCGGGACGCCGAGGGCCAGGGACGCCTCGCGCAGTTCGTTCGGGACGAGCTTGAGCATCTCCTCGGTGGAGCGCACCACGACCGGCATCATCAGGATCGCCAGCGCCATCGCGCCGGCGAAGCCGGACGGGCCGAAGCCGAGGATCAGGATCCACACGGAGAGGACGAACAGGCCGGCGACGATCGAGGGGATACCGGTCATCACGTCGACGAAGAAGGTGATGACCTTCGCGAGCGCGCCGCGGCCGTACTCGACGAGGTAGATCGCGGTCAGCAGGCCGAGCGGGGCGGCGATCAGGGCCGCCAGGCCCACCTGCTCCAGGGTGCCGATGATCGCGTGGTAGACGCCGCCGCCGGGCATCGCGTCGGGGAGCGTGCCCATGGAGTGCGACAGGAAGTAGCCGTCCAGGACCTTGGAGCCGCGGGCGGCGGTCTCCCACAGCAGCGAGGCCAGCGGCACCACGGCGAGCAGGAAGGCGGTCCACACCATGCTGGTGGCGAGCCGGTCCTTGGCCTGGCGGATGCCCTCGACGGCCGTGGTCAGCCCGAACGTCGCGACGATGAAGAGCAGCGCGGCGATCAGGCCCCACTGGACCGTGGAGTCCAGGCCGGCGGCGAGGCCGATGCCGCAGCCGGCGGCGACGGCGACCAGGGCGAGGACCGGCAGCGTCCAGCGGGGGAGCCGGGACTGCTTCAGGGCGAGCGGGGCGGGCGGCTCGGCGACCTTGCGGTGGCGGTGGCTGGTGGCGACGGTCATGAGGAGGCCCCCGAGTACTCCTTGCGGCGGGCGATGATCAGCCGGGCGGCGCCGTTGACGAGCAGGGTGATCACGAAGAGGACGAGGCCGGAGGCGATCAGGGCGTCCTGGCCGAAGGTGTCGGCCTCGCTGAACTTGCTGGCGATGTTCTGGGCGAAGGTGCCGCCGCCCGGGTCCAGCAGGCTGGCGTTGATCAGGAAGCTGGGGGAGAGGACCGTGGCGACCGCCATCGTCTCGCCCAGCGCGCGGCCCAGGCCGAGCATGGAGGCGCTGATGACGCCGGAGCGGCCGAAGGGGAGCACCGACATCCGGATGACTTCCCAGCGGGTGGCGCCGAGGGCCAGCGCGGCCTCCTCGTGCATCCGCGGGACCTGGAGGAAGACCTCCCGGCTGACGCTCGTCACGATCGGCAGGATCATGATCGCCAGCAGGATGCCGACGGTGAACAGCGAGCGGGCGGCCCCGTCGCTGTAGCTGAAGATCCCGGTCCAGCCGAGGACGTCGTCCAGCCAGCCGTAGAGGCCGCTCAGGTGCGGGACGAGGAAGAGCGCGCCCCACAGGCCGTAGACGATGCTGGGGACGGCGGCGAGCAGGTCGATGACGTAGCCCAGCGGCGAGGCCAGCTTGCGCGGCGCGTAGTGCGAGATGAACAGCGCGATGCCGACCGCGACCGGGACCGCGATGAGCATCGCGATCACCGAGCTGGCGACGGTGCCGAAGGCGAGCACCGCGATGCCGAACTTGGGCTCGGTGCCGGTGGCGTTCCAGTCGAAGGTGGTGAAGAAGTTGGCCTTGTCGCCGGATATGGCGAGGACCGAGCGGTAGGTGAGGAAGGCCGCGATGGCGGCCATGATCACCAGCAGGGCTATCCCGGAACCCCGGGAGAGCCCGAGGAATATGCGGTCACCGGGGCGGACCGCCCTGCCGGAGACCGGGCTGGGGGGCGGTGGCGGTGGGGTGACGGTGTCGGGTGTCGAGTAATCCATGGGTTTCTCCGGTCTGCGGAGCCCACGGGGCTCCTGCGCGGCGGTGCACCGGACGGGCGGTGGCCGGGCTGCACGGCCCGGTCACCGCCCGGTGGGTCAGGAGAGCGTGGCGACGGTCTTGCGGACCTTGTCGGCGATCTCGGTCGGGAGCGGGGCGTAGCCGAGGGCCTTCAGGGCGTCCTGGCCGTCCTTGCTGGCGACGTAGGTGAGGAAGGACTTGGTGGCCGGCAGGGTGTCGGCCTTGTTGCCCTTGTCGCAGACGATCTCGTTGGTCACCAGGGTGATCGGGTAGGCGCCCTCGGCCTTGGTGGTGTAGTTGAGCTTCAGCGCCAGGTCGTTGCCCTGGCCGGCCGGCTGGGCCTCGGCGATCGCCTTGGAGGCGTTGTCGACGGTGGCCTCGACCGGGGCCGTGGCGCCGGTGCTGATCTTGACCGTCGGGATCTTGCCGGCGGTGGCGTAGGACAGCTCGAAGTAGGAGATCGCGCCGCTGGTCTGCTTGACCTGCGAGGAGACGCCGGCCGAGCCGGACGCCGCCTGGCCGCCGGTGCCCTCCCACTTCTTCGCCGGCTCGTGCTTCCAGGCACCACCGGAGGCGGCCTTGAGGTACTTGGTGAAGTTGTCGGTGGTGCCGGAGTCGTCGGAGCGGTGGAACGCCTGGATCTTGAGGTCCGGGAGCTTGGCGCCCGGGTTGAGCTTCTTGATCGCCTCGTCGTTCCAGTTGGTGATCTGCGAGTCGAAGATCTTCGCCAGGGTCGGCGCGTCGAGGACCAGACCGTCCACACCGGGGACGTTGTAGCCGACCGCGACCGGGCCGCCGACCATCGGCAGGTCGATCGCCTCGCCGCCCTTGCAGACGGTCTTCGACTTGGCGATCTCCTCGGGCTTGAGCGGGGAGTCGGAGCCGGCGAAGGCGGTCTGGCCCTGGAGGAAGGTGGTGACACCGGCGCCGGAGCCGGTGGGCTGGTAGTTGATCTCGGTGCCCTGGCAGGCGCCGGCGTAGTTCTGCACCCAGACGTCCATGGCGTTCTTCTGCGCCGAGGAGCCGGAGGCGAGCAGCTTGCCCTTGCCGTCGCACTTGATGTTGGCGGCCTTGGCGGAACTGCTGCCACCGGGGCCCCCGCTGGTGTTGTCGGAGCCGCACGCGGAAAGGGCCAGGGCACCGGAGACGGCGAGAGCGCCAACGGCGAGGGCGCGAACCCGGTTCTTGCGCTGAAGCTTCACTGTCGAGAGTTCCTTCCTGGTGCGCGCCGTTTCCTCGGCGTGCGGGTGAGGGCGTGGTGGGCGGCGTCGCCGGTGGCGTGCCGCCGCACTCGGTACGGCTGAAATTAGGCAGATCAGATGAAGCAGCCGACGGCCCGGAGTGAACGCACGGTGAACCTCGGCCGTCGGCTGCGTGCGGCACGGACCGGCGCGGCGGTCGCCTCGGGGGCGTCCGCACGGGCGGGGGCGGCGCCCCGGAGCGTGGAATTCCGGCCCTGGCCACCGCGAGGCGCGTCGTCGCTCTGTTGGATTACCGGCTGGTATGGCAGCATCCGCGCCGAAGCACGCACCCGAATCGGTGCGGAACGACCGGAGGTGACTGGTGGGGAGCCAGGGGGCACAGCAGGGCGTTCGGGACGTGTCGGGGGAGCGGGGCGTACGGGGTGTACGGGGCGGCCGGTCGGCGCTCTGCACCGCGGTGGTGCTCTGCGCGACGGGGTTGCTCGGCGGGACGGCGACGGCGGCGCAGCGGACGCCGGCGCCGACGCCGGCCCCCGATGCCGACGCGCGCCACCTCGACGAGGTGCGCAAGGAGATCGAGGGGCTCTACCGCACGGCGGAGCGGGCCACCGAGGAGTACAACGCCGCCGAGGAGCAGGTCCAGCTCCAGCAGAAGAAGATCGTCGAATTGGCCCGCACCATCGACACCGCACAGCGCAGACTGGCCGTTCTCAAACGGCAGGCCGGGGCGCTGGCCAGCGCCCAATACCGCACCGGTGGAATTCCCCCCGAGCTGAAACTGGTGCTCAACGCCGATCCGGGGGCCTTTCTCGCCGGTGCCGATCTGACCCGCAAAGGACAGCAGGCCGTCAAGGGCGTGATCAGCCAACTCACGCATCTCAAAACGGACTTGGAGGGCTACGCCGACGACGCCAGCCACCGCTGGGAGCGACTGGAGGCCAACCGCAAGAAGAAGGACGCCGCACGCAAGGAGATCAACGACAAGATCGACGCGGCGAAAACACTGGAATCCCGGTTGGCCACCAAGGAAAAGGCGCGACTGCGGAAACTGGAGGACGACCAGGCGCTGCTGGCCCAACAGAAATGGCTCGACTCCGGCGCGCTCAAAGAGATCACCGGAAAAGCCTCCGAGCAGGGCAAGAAGGCGATTTCGTACGCCACTTCGCAGATCGGTAAGGATTACGTCTGGGGCGCGGTGGGACCGGACACCTTCGACTGCTCGGGGCTCACCCTGCGGTCCTGGCAGGCCGCCGGCCGCACCATTCCGCGCACCTCGCAGGAGCAGTGGCGGCAACTGCCCCGGGTGGCGCTCAAGGATATGCGCCCGGGCGACCTCGTCATCTATTTCTCGGACGCCAGCCACGTCGGGCTGTACGTCGGCGACGGTGCGATCGTGCACGCCCCGCGCCCGGGCCGGCAGGTGACCGTCGCGGGCGCCGGCTCGATGCCGATCCTGGGGGTCGTCCGACCGGACGGAGAACGCACCGGCTGACCCGCAACGGAAGGGTGCGAGGGCGGCACGGAGTGATTCTGGACATTCGCCGGCCGCCCATTCCGCGTCGCGTTCCGTGTCGTGCGGGCGGAATCGGCGGCGTTACCGGAGGTCGCCGCGCGACCGGATGGGGCAAATTCCTCCGGGATCGGTCACGGGCGGCACAAAGCTGTCCATCCGTAGCGATCCGGTAGCGGAATGCGCTCGATCGGGGTGATGTTCGTCATTCCCCTTCCGGGCGCCGCAGGTGAAATGGCTTATCAGCCCTGGCATATGACGAAGGCCGCGCACCAAAGGGCATTCCGCGCCCGGCGGTCCGGACGCTATGGTCGCCATTCGATCCCCGGTAGCGCCCGCTCACCCGACCGACGAGCGAGGTCGAGCCGGGCCCGGTGGAGTGCCGGTCGGCACGCCACCGCACCCCTCGGGGGGAGGGAAGGAAGCAGACCGATGCCCGTACCCGTACCGCACCGGCGGACGGCCGTGCTGCCGCACCAGGCAGGACCGGTGGACGCGGGCTGCGCGGAAACCGTCCGCGCGGCCGCCGCCGGCATGCCGGCGCACGGGGGCTGCCACGGGGCTTCCCGCGCGCCGCAGGGCGCGCCCCACGCGCCCGCCACTTCCGCTCCGCTGCCCCGGGACCTTCCGGAGGCCGAGCTTCCGCGGCCGCCGGCGGACCGTCGACTTCCGGCCGAACGGACTGCTGCCCGCCCGTCGCCCGGTCATGCGCCCGCCGGCGGGAACGGCACCGTGGCGTCCGCCACACCGCAGGACCCCGCGGCCGACCACGCCGCCTTTGTGGAGCCGGCGCCGCAGCCGCCCGCCCAGGGACTCACCCTGCTTCTCATCGGCGAGGACCCGAACAGCCACGTCCCGGAGATGTGGGACTGGGCCGGCCGCAAGGTCCGGGTGCGCACCGCCCGCAACCTCACCGAGGCCGGGCGGCTGCTCACCGACGACGTGGACTGCATCCTGCTCGACCTCACCCCGGCCGAACCGGCCGGCCGCGAGGACCGCGAGGAGGCCGGGACCGGCGACGAACTGGCCGCGCTGAGGGCCGTCCTGCGCATGGCGCCCGCGCAGGCGGTGCTCGTCCTGACCTGCGAGACGGACGCCGAACGGGCCGCCGACGCGGTGCGGGTGGGTGCCCAGGACTACCTCTTCCGCGACGAGCTGGACGGCAAGGTGCTCAGCCGCGCGGTGCGCTACGCCGTGGCGCGCAAGCGCGCCGACTTCGCCCAGCGCCAGCTCACCGAGTCCCGGCTGCGCGCCCAGGAGAACGCGCGCCTGGAGCGCGGCCTGCTGCCCACGCCGCTGCTCGACGGCTCGGAACTGCGCTTCGCGGCCTGCTACCGGCCCGGCCGCAGCCGCGCCCTGCTCGGCGGCGACTTCTACGACACCGTCCGCACCTCGGACGGCACCGTGCACGCGATGATCGGCGACGTCTGCGGCCACGGCCCCGACGAGGCCGCGCTCGGCGTCGAACTGCGCATCGCCTGGCGCGCCCTGACCTTCGCCGGGCTCTACGGCGACGAGCTGCTGGCCACGCTCCAGAAGGTGCTGGAGAACGAGCGCGCCGACGACGAGATCTTCGCGACGCTGTGCACCGTCGACATCTCCGAGGACGGCCACCGGGCCGGAGTGTGCCTGGCCGGCCACCCCGCGCCCCTGCTGGCCCGCGCCGGGCAGCGCCCGGAGCTGCTGCCGTACGAGTTCGGCGGCCCGGCGCTCGGGCTGCTGCCGGAGGCCCGCTGGGAGCGCCGCCAGATCGAGCTGGGCGCCGCCTGGAGCCTGATGATGTACACCGACGGTCTGATCGAGGGCCGTATCGGCGAGGGCACCCAGCGCCTGGGCCAGGAGGGCATGACCGAGCTCGTCACCCGTCAGATGGCCGGCGGCCTCCAGGGCGAGGAGCTGCTGGAGGCGTCGGTGCGCGAGGTGCGCGCCCTCAACGGCGGGGAGCTCACGGACGATGTGGCGGTACTGCTGCTGGACCGGCGGTAGCCGGCGGGGCCGGGGCCAGGTCGGGGCGGGCCGGGCTCAGCGGCCGCCGTTGTACGGGCCGTAGGGTCCGTCCGAGCTGGAGCCCCGGCGCGGACCGCGGCCGCCGCCGCCCACCGCGCGCAGCGCCGGCCGGACGTCGACGGTGTAGACGATCACCGCGATCACGCCGATGATCGGCAGGAACGACAGCAGCGGCAGCAGGAACAGCAGCGCCGTGGCGGCACCGAGGAAGAGCAGCCACATGGCCTTGTTGTTCTTGTCCGCCGCGCGGTAGGCGTCCTCGCGGCGGGTGGCCGCGTCGATGAGCATCACGGCGGCATAGACGCCGAGCGCGAGCTGAACCCAGCTCAGCACGCTCTGGAACCCGTAGATCAGCACGCCGTCCACCACCCGTCAGCCGTTTCGTCTCAGTTCGTGCGGCCCTTGCGGCCCCACCGTACCCGGACAACGGGCCGGGCACGTGAGGAGTGCCCGGCCCGTTGTCCGGAGGCCGCCGCTCACCGGCGGCTCACTTCGCGGACGGCGGCGGGGTGCTCTTCTTCGCCGGGCCCGCGGCCGGCTTGCGCTGCGCGGCCGGCTTCTTCGCCGTGGCGGTCCGGGGCTCGGTCGAGGCGGTGGCCTTCGCGCCGGTGCGGGCCCCGTTGGCCGGCACGGTCCTGGCGGGGCCGGAGCCCGGGCGGCTGCCCGCCCCGTCCTTCGGCGCCGGCTCCGGCTCGATCGCCACCGCCAGCTCCTCGACCTGCTCGGCGGCGCCGCCGCGCCAGGTCTGCACCGCGCCGCGGCCGCGCTCGGCCAGCTCGTCGTAGGTCTCGCGGGCCTGCACGGCGACCTCGGCGGCCCGGCCGACGCCGCGCAGCGCCAGCTCCTGTGCCTGGTCGCGGAACTTCTTCAGGTCGCCGTCCAGCGAGCCCAGCAGCTCGGTGAGCTTCTCCTGGGTCTCCTTGGCCTGCTTGGCGACCAGGGCCTGGAGGTCCTTGGGGTCGGTGCTGCGGACCGACTCGAAGCGCTTGGGCGCCTCGGACTTGATCTTCTCGACCAGCTGCGGCACCTCGCCCAGCTTCTCGGCGGCCAGGTCGGCGGTGCCGGCCAGGGCGTACAGCGGGGTGGCGTCGGTCAGGGCCTTGCGGAGGTCATCGGTGGTGATGGCCATGACGTGGTTCCTCCTGGAAACGATGGGGTTGCTCAGGTGGCGTGCGGGCCGCCGTCGGCCTGTGCCTCATGGGGGCGGTCCCCGTCCTTCGGCCCGTCGTCGGACCGCTGCGCGGTGCCGCCGGTCGCGTCGCTGCCGCCGAGCCCGTTCTCCTTGCGGAAGGACTCGTAGATCTGGAGCAGGACCTGCTTCTGACGCTCGGTCAGCGACGGGTCGGTGAGTATCGCGGTCTGCACCCCGGTGCCGTCCGGGGCGCGCCGTTCGTCCAGGATTCCGGCCTGGACGTACAGCGTCTCGGCGGATATCCGCAGCGCCTTGGCCAGCTGCTGGAGGATCTCCGCGCTCGGCTTGCGCAGACCGCGCTCGATCTGGCTGAGGTACGGGTTGGACACCCCCGCGGCATCCGCCAGCTGCCGCAGGCTCAGCTGCGCGGTGCGCCGCTGCTCCCGCAGGAACTCGCCGAGGTTGCCGACATTGAGTGATGCCATGCCTCGATACTGCACGGTAGTGCTAACTATTGCAAGCAAGTGCTAGCAAGAGTGTCGTATCGCGTGCGGGCCCGGCGGCGGCTTCCGGGCGTTGCGGCAGATCGAACCGGCACGCGCCCGGACGGCTACCGGGAAAGCGCGGCCCTGGCGTGCCTCCGCTTCGCCAGCGCGAAGGCCGTTCCGATCCCCGTGAACCCCAGCCCGAGCCCGCCCATGACCAGCGGTAGCACCCACATCTGGATGAACCCGTTGATCCGCGCGTCCCCGGGGGAATCCGCGCGGTAGAGCACCTCGACCCGCTCGCCCACCTCGTACGCCGGAGGCGAGGAACCCGCGGAACCCCGGAACGTCCTCGACGTGCCGTCCGCCGTGGTGAACTCGACCACCGGGTGGGCCGAGGGGCTGCTGCTGCTTCCCCGCCTCCCGATGGAGCCGCCACCGCTCCACTCCAGGCCCGTGGCCGTGCCCCGGGCGCGCTCCGCACCGGTCAGGTACGAGATCGACACTCCCGCCGCGATCAGCCCGACGGCCGAGAGCAGCACCCCGAGTGCGATCGCCCCGAACACGGCCCACCGGGGCGCACTCTGTCCAAGCGCCTGAACCTGCACGCTCTCCCCCTCGTCGGTCTGGCTGAGGGGAACGCCATCGCGGGCATCGGCCGAGGGCGGTCACCCGTCGGCCAGCGCCGCGCGGACGACCGCCGCGGCCGCCTTGCCCGCCGCGATCACCGGTGCGGTGCTGCGCGCGGCACGGCCGAGCATGAAGGCGCCCTCCAGCAGCGCGATCACCGAACCCGCCGTCTCGCGGGCGGCCGGCCGCGGGATGCCGCCGGCCGCGTAGTAGGCGGCGAGGCCGTCGATCCAGCTGTCGAAGACCTCCGAAGTGGCCTGTCGCAGCGGCTCGTTGGTGCTCGCCACCTCCATCGCGACGGTGGCGATCGGGCAGGGGTCGGCGAAGTCGAGCTCGCGCAGGGCCTCCGCGGCGGCGGTGAAGGCGTCGCGGGTGGCGGCGACCCGGTCCTCGTACGGCTCCATGAGCGTGGTGATCAGGCCGAGGTAGACGGCGCCGGAGGTGCGGACCACCTCCTCGCCCAGCTGGGCCTTGCCGCCGGGGAAGAAGTGGTAGATCGACCCGAACGGTGCGCCGGCGGCCGCGGCGATCTGCTTCATGCCGGTCCCGGTGTAGCCGTGGCGACGGAACAGCTCGGTGCCGGCGGTGACGATGCGCTGCTTGGTGTCGCGGGTGCTGGTGTCCTTGCTGTTGCTCACGGGGGAGCCTCCGGGTGGCAGCCGTTGTCGGTGTCCGAGGTTGCCCCTATCCTCTCACTAGAACGATCTATCTAGCAGGCGTGCGACCGAGCCGGAGGCGATGTCATGCCCGAGATCGAGCTGAGCGCAGGGACCATCGACTACGAGGACACCGGCGGCGACGGCCCCGTCGTGGTCCTGGCCCACGGCCCCGCCTTCGATACGTCGGTCTGGGCCGGCGTCGTCGCCGGCCTCCGGCCCGACTTCCGGGTGCTGGCCCCCGTACTGCCGATCGGCAGCCACCGGCGTCCGATGCGGCCGGACGCGGACCTGTCCGCGCACGGCGTCGCGGCGCTGCTGGCCGAGTTCCTGGACCGCCTGGACCTCCGCGACGTCACCCTCGTCCAGAACGACGCCGGAACGGCCCAACTCCTCGTCGGCGTACGGGACGAGCGCATCGCCCGGCTCGTCCTCACCTCGTGCGAGGCGCTGGACAACTACCCGCCGGGCACGCAGGGCAGGATCCTCCGCCGGGCCAGCCGGCTGCCCGGCGGCCTCTTCCTGCTCCTGCAGTCCTTCCGCTTCCCGGCCCTGGCGCGGATGCCGATGTCGCTCGGCGGGATGGCGAAGCGGCGGCTCCCGGCGGAGCTGATCGCCCGCTGGTACGGCCCGCTGCTGACCAGCCGTGACATCCGGCGCGACTTCGCCACGTTCTGCCGCGGCCTGGACCCGGACTGCTACCGGAAGGCGGCCCGGAACCTGCCGTCCTTCACCCGCCCCGCACTGGTCGCCTGGGGCGCCGAGGACCGCATGATGCCCCGCGCCACGGGCCGCCGCCTCGCCGAACTGCTGCCGCACGCCCGCTATGTGGAGATCCCCGACGCCCGCACCCTGGTCCCCTACGACAACCCGGCCGCTCTTACTGCGGAGTTGCGCCGGTTCATCGCGGAGCACCCGCTGCCCGCGCCCGAGGCCGAGGCCGCGCCGGAGCCCGCGCCCGAGCGGCGGTCCGCCTCCGGGCAGTGATGCGCGCGGGAACGGCCGCCGCCCGGGCGTCCCGTCCGGCCCGCGGCGGCCCGGGGCGGAGCGGCGAACGGGCCGCCGCGTCCCGCTTCACGGGCGTTCGGCGGCGGCGATCAGGAAGTTGGGCAGGTGGACATAGCTCTCGATACCGGGCGTGGTGTCCTGCGCTTCGCGCGCCGTACGGGGGTCGAGCCCCGGTTCGGCGATTTCGCGCAACCGGCAGCCGAGGGCGGCGAGTTCGTTGAGGTAGGCCGAGAGCGGACGGTGGAAGTCGGTGGCGCGGAGCTGGGGGATGGGGTACTCCTCCAGGTAGCGGTGCAGGCGGTAGTCGCCGTGTTCGCGCCAGGTCGTCAGGAGCATTTCGAAGGCCGGGTGGTTGACGGAGAAGACGAACAGTCCGCCGGGGCGCAGGGCCTGTACACACGCCCGCAGCGCCGGCTTCCAGTCCGGGATGGCCGGCAGCACCATGCTGCACACCACGGCGTCGAACGGGTCCCCGAGAGCGGGCAGTCGGGTCAGGTCGGCCTGGACGTACCGGATGCCCTGCCCGAGGGCGCGTTCCTTCTCCTGCGCGTAGCCGAACATCGTGTCGGTGGGCTCGACGCCGGTGACGCGGGCGCCGCGGTCGGCCAGCAGCCGACTGAAGTAGCCGTGCCCGCACCCCGCGTCCAGGATGCGGCGTCCGCGCACGTCGCCGAGCATCCGCAGCAG
This sequence comes from Streptomyces sp. NPDC093097, assembly GCF_044754325.1. Classification (NCBI taxonomy): domain Bacteria; kingdom Bacillati; phylum Actinomycetota; class Actinomycetes; order Kitasatosporales; family Streptomycetaceae; genus Streptomyces; species Streptomyces sp. NPDC093097. Next base: position 524,905 of record NZ_JBIVOW010000002.1, on the reverse strand, counting down.
CACCGGATTGACCAGGTGCCGTTTGGCGAAGTCGCCGTCCGGCTCCATCGCCTCCAGCACCTCACGGGGGATGCGGTTCCACTGGGCGATCGCTGCGTCGTTCGTCGGTGGTGTGGTCACCGCCGGGAGCGTAGTGCCGCCGGCACGCCCGTCCAAGAGGTCCGGGACAGCCCGTGCGCGCGCCGCCGTACGGGACGGCACGCCCTAGGGTGGGCAGAAACAGACGTTCGCACACACGGACACGGGGGAGGCCATCATGGCGCGGAAGGCGGACACGAAACCGGTACGGCGGCGGCTGCGCTCCAGCACCGTCATCCTCGGCGGGATGGGGACGCTCGCCGCGGCCCTCACCTCCTGCGGGGCGGAGCCGGACAAGCGCTGCGTGGACCCCGGCAGCTACGACCTCGTCCAGGGGTACCGCGTGGTCAGCCCGGCGCAGTGCAAGGGGAGCGCGGCGTCCGGCAGCACCGCGTCCGGCCGCTGGTACTACGGCTCCGGCGGCTCCGGTCGCTACGCCGACGGCGGCAGCTTCAACAAGAGCCAGGTGGTGGACCGCGGCGGCTTCGGCTGCTCGTCCGGCTCCAGCTCCCGGTACGGCACCTCGGGCGGCTGACCGCGCGATGCATCGCCACACCATCGAGCCCCGCCCCGACTGGCAGGCCACCGTCGAGGCCCAGGGCCTGATCTACCCGCTCACCCGGTACCCCGACGACTCCCTGCGCCCCTACTGGGACGAGAGTGCCTACTACTCCTTCTCGGCGGCCGAGATCGACGAGTTGGAGGAGGTCGTCGAGGAACTGCACGGCATGTGCCTGGCCGCCGCCGAGCACCTCGTCGCCCACGACCGGTTCGCCGACCTCGGCATCAGCGACCCCCGGGTGGCCGCCCGGGTCGCCGAGGCGTGGCGCCGCCGCGCCGAACTCCCCTCCCTCTACGGCCGGTTCGACCTCCGCTACGACGGCAGCGGACCGGCGAAGCTGCTGGAGTACAACGCCGACACCCCCACCTCCCTGGTGGAGGCCGCCAGCCCCCAGTGGTTCTGGATGGAGGACAGGTTCCCCGACGCCGACCAGTGGAACTCGCTGCACGAGCGGCTGGTGGCCGCCTGGAAGCGGCAGGCCCCGCTGCTGCCGCCGGGCGCCCCGCTGCACTTCGCGCACTCGGCCGCCGACGAACTGGGCGAGGACCTGATGACCGTCGCCTACCTGCGCGAGACGGCCGAGCAGGCCGGCCTCGCCACCGAGGCGATCACCGTGGAGGAGATCGGCTGGGACCGGCTCTCCGGCCGCTTCGTCGACCAGCGGCTGCGCTTCGTCCGCGCCTGCTTCAAGCTCTACCCCTGGGAGTGGCTGACCACCGACGCCTTCGGCCCGCACGTCCTGGACACCCTCGACAACGGCGGTGCCACCGGTACCACCCTGTGGATCGAACCGGCCTGGAAGATGCTGCTCTCCAACAAGGCGCTGCTGGCGGTCCTCTGGGAACTCTTCCCCGGCCACCCCAACCTCCTGCCCGCCTACCTGGACGGCCCCCGCGACCTGGCCGCCGGCCCCGGTTACGTCGCCAAACCGCTGCTGGGCAGAGAGGGCGAGGGCGTCACCGTCCACCCACCGGGAGCCGACCCGGCCCGCCCCGAAGAGCCCTGCTGCTACCAGGAGTTGGCGCCGCTGCCCGACTTCGACGGCAACCGGGTGGTGCTCGGCGCCTGGGTCGTCGACGACGAGGCGGCGGGCCTCGGCATCCGCGAGTCGGCCGGCCTGGTCACCGACGAGTACGCGCGCTTCCTGCCGCACGTCATCAGATGAGAAACACCGTGCGGGGGCGGTGGCCCCTCGCTGCGGTCCGCCGGATGCGGCGCGCGGGCCTGGTCCCCGCGACGACGCCGGACGGCGTCTCGGCGCGCTGACTGCCGACCGGTTCCGAGGCCCCGGGGCGAGTGCCCGGGGCCTCGCCGTGTCCGCCTCCGACTACCGCTGCGGCGGCACGGCCCCGGCGGGGGCATCCGGGCGGGTGCCGATGACGACGGTGGCGTAGAGCTCGTCGGAGGTGGCCACCCGGGGCAGCAGACCGCTGCGGCGGAAGGTCTCGATCGCCAGGGGTGCCTGGCGCTCGCCGGTCTCCACCAGCAGGTGGCCGCCGGGCGCCAGCCACCGGGGCGCCGCCGCGGTCACCCGCCGCAGCACATCGAGCCCGTCCGCGCCGCCGTCGAGCGCCACCAGCGGCTCGTACTCGCGGGCCTCCGGCGGCAGCAGGCCGACCTCCTCGGTGGGGACGTAGGGGACGTTGGCGGTCAGGACGTCGATCCGCCCCTGGAGGCGGACGGGGAGCGGGGCGAACAGATCGCCCTGGTGGACCTGGCCGCCGACCGGTATCACGTTGCGGCGGGCGCAGCGCACCGCGGCCGGTTCGATGTCGGCGGCGTGCAGCTCGACGCCGTCGAGCGCGGCGGCCAGCGCGGCGCCCACGGCGCCGGAGCCGCAGCACAGGTCGACCGCCACGGGCCGCCGACCGGTCCGGTCGGCGGCCCGGCGCCCGAGGGCGACCGCCTGGCCCAGCAGGAACTCGGTGCGCCGGCGCGGTACGAAGACCCCCGGGGCCACGGTGATGCGCAGGCCCCCGAACTCGGCCCAGCCGAGGACGTGTTCCAGGGGATGGCCGGACGCCCGCCGCTCCACCATGGCGGCGAGATCGGCCGGGGTGCGGGCGGTGTCGAGGAGGAGCGCGGCCTCGTCCTCGGCGAAGACGCAGCCGGCGGCGCGGAGCCTGGCGATGACGGTGGCCCGCGGCGGCTGCGCGGTCACGGGCGGGACGGCGGTGGGGGACGGCGCGGTGGCGGGCCGGGGCGAGAGCTGGGGCGACACGGTGGTGAGCCTTTCGGGATGCCGAGGGGCGCTTCCCGGGTCACGGATGTCGGGCGGTCACCTAAAGCCGGTGGGACGCACGGACGTGAGACGGGAGCACCTGCCTGGTCTGGCGGGGAATCGGTCTCACCTCCTTGGGGCGGCACGGGCGGGTGCGTTCCGGCGCGACGGTACGCGCCGGGTGGCCGGGCAACAGTACCCGACCGGTGGTCGGGGAGGCGGGGTGGCCGGGTGTCGGATCTCGCTGATGCCGCTCAATTGCCGCTATACGCAAGGAGGTTGATGTCCCGGCTGCCCCGCCCGCCCCTTCGGGCGCTTGCCTGAAGCGCCAGGCCACTCCCGTCCGCGATTCAAGTACAAGAAAGTACTTGTCAGTTCGGAAAGTTCTTGTCAGCATGGTGGATGTCGAAAGCGTGAGCGACGAGGGGGAGAGGTATGGGGGAGTACGCGTCCAGCGATGCGGCGGCCGCACTGGCCCGGGCGGCGCAGCTGGGGGCCACGGTCCGCAAGCGCAGCCGGTGGTTCGTGTGGTACCAGGTCGTCTTCGGTTGCGTGGCCGCCGTGATAGTGCTGGTGGCCGGACTGGTGCAGGCCCCGTACGGGGCGCAGTTGAGCGGTGGGCTCGGGGCCGCCCTGGCCGCCGGACTCGCGGTCTACGCGGCCCGTCAGCCCGTCGCCCGTCGGGGCTTCGCCGTGCGGCACAGCATCTTCATGGGCGCCTGGGTGCTGCTCTACCTGGCCGTGCTGCTGCCTGGCGCGATCCTCTTCCACGGGAATGCGGCCTGGTGGGTGCCCGGAGCCGTGGTGGTCTCCCTGCCGGGCCTGATAGGCGGATATCTGGAGGCACGGAAGTGACAGAAGCGCGCGAGGCGACCCCGGCGGGCCCGGTTGCCGGCCCGGCGGGCGGCGCCGCCCCGTCCGCCGGAAGCCATCCGCGTCACGGGCTGGACGAGGTCATCCACGCCCCGGTCCGCTTCTCCATCGTGGCGGCCCTGGCGGCCGCCGAGAAGGCCGAGTTCGCGTTCGTGCGCGACACCGTCGAGGTGAGCGACTCGGTCCTCTCGCGGCAGGTGGCCACGTTGGAGAAGGCCGGCTATGTGGCGGTCACCAAGGGATACATCGGCAAGCGCCCGCGCACCTGGCTCGCCCTCACGGCGGACGGCCGGGCCGTCTTCGCCGCGCACTGCCGGGCCCTGCGCGCCATAGCGGGCGGCGACGACTGACGGCTCAGACGTAGTCGAAGGCCGGCCAACCCGGGGCGTACGGAGCGCAGTTGACTTGGAGTGCTCTCCAACTCCTACGGTCTGAAGCGTGTTGAGGGGTCGACGCAGCCGCAGGGCGGCGGGCCGCCCCGCCCACTTTTCCGTTCGCCGTATGTGCCTGGAGGCAGCAACCATGACCGAGATCCCCACCCGCCGCCTCGGCGACCTCGTGGTGTCCGCGCAGGGCCTCGGATGCATGGGAATGAGCCACGGCTACGGCGCCTCGGACGACGACCAGTCCGTCGCGACCATCCACCACGCGCTCGACCTCGGCGTCACCCTGCTGGACACCTCCGACTTCTACGGCGCCGGCCACAACGAGGAGCTGATCGGCCGGGCGATCGCCGGGCGGCGCGAGGAGGTGGTGCTGGCCACCAAGTTCGGCTTCGCCAACCGGCTCGGCGAGCCCACCGAGATCCGCGGCGACGCCGCCCACGTCCGCCAGGCGTGCGACGCCTCGCTGCGCCGGCTCGGCGTGGACCACATCGACCTCTACTACCAGCACCGCGTCGACCCCGACGTCCCGATCGAGGAGACCGTCGGCGCGATGGCGGAGCTGGTCGCCGCGGGCAAGGTGCGCCACCTCGGCCTGTCCGAGGCGGGCGCGGAGACCGTCCGGCGGGCCCACGCGGTCCACCCGATCGCCGCGTTGCAGAGCGAATGGTCCCTGTGGACCCGCGATCTGGAGCCGGAGATCGCGCCGCTCTGCCGCGAACTCGGCATCGGACTGGTCCCGTTCTCCCCGCTCGGCCGCGGCTTCCTGACGGGCCGGTACACCACGCTCGACGGCCTGCCGGAGTCCGATCTGCGCCGCACCCAGCCGCGCTTCGCGGACGGCAACCTTGAGCAGAACCTCGCCATCGTGGCCAAGCTCGACGAGCTCGCCGCCGAAAAGGGCGTGAGTGCCGGCCAGTTGGCGCTGGCCTGGGTGCAGCACCGGGGCGACGACGTCGTGCCGATCCCGGGCACCCGCCGCCAGAAGTACTTGGAGGAGAACGTCGCGGCGCTGGAGGTGGCGCTCTCCACCGAGGAGCTCGCGGCCATCGACGCCGCGGCCCCCGTCGGCCAGGTCGCCGGCACCCGCTACGACGCGGCGAGCCTCACCTTCGTCAACAAGTGAGCCACCGGGGGCGGCCTCCCGGCGTCACGGGGCGCCGGAAGCCCGCCCCCGCCGCGGCTCACTCCGGCGACATCACCTCGTACAGATTCCGGTCGGCGTCGAGGAAGAACAGGCCGCGGGGGCACAGGGGATGGTCGGTGCGCCCGTTGTCCGGGTGGCGCGGGTCGTTGCCGTAGGGGACGCCGGCCGACCGGAGGCGGGCGAGGATCCCGTCGAAGGTCTCCGGATCGACGTCGAAGGCCAGATGGTGCCCCTCGGGGGCGGGGACGGCCATGAAGTCGAGGGTGAGCGTCTCGTTCACCCGGACCGGGGCGAAGTGCCCGTCGCGGCCGGCCGGCGGGAGCTCCGGCAGGCCCATGACCGAGGCGAAGAAGCGGGCCGCCGCGCGGTGGTCGGTCGCCGGGACGATGGTGTGGTTGAGGCTGATGGGCATCAGGCGCTCCCGGGGGCGGCGAGGGTGCCGTGGAGCAGCACGGAGACGAGTTCCTCGGGCGTCAGCGACGGATCGGTCGGGCTGTCCGGTCCGGGCAGCCGGCTGAAGAGCAGGCCCAGGAAGGCGGCGGCGACCCGCTCGGGGCTCAGCCGCAGCGCCTCCCGGTCCGGCTCGATCAGCTCCACCACGGCGTCCCGCAGCGCGCGGAAGGACCGGGTCCGTCCGTCCTCCGGCGGCTCGCCGCCCGCCCGCGCCCCCGCCGGGTGCGCCCGGTCGCCGCGGTGCCCGGTGGCGAACAGGCTCCGCAGCACGGTCCCCATGCGCTCCAGGTGGGCGCAGAGCGCCTCGGCGGCCTCGGTGAGCCGGGTGGCCAGCGGTTCGTCCAGCGGGACGGAGGCCAGCTCGCGCAGTACGTGCTCGACGCCCGCCGCCTCGGCCAGGCAGGCATCCAGCAGGGCGTCCTTGTCCTTGAACGCGCGGAAGATCGTGGCCTCGCCGATCCCGGCGGCGCGGGCGATCTGGCTGGTGGTGACGGCCGTCCCGTGCTCCGCGACCAGCGGCAGCGCGGCAGCGACGATCATGGCCCGGCGCTGCTCGACGCTCATGCCGGGGGCGCGGCGGCGAACCGGCCGCTCTTCCAGGGGAGTTGAAGGCGTTGTCTTCATGTCTGCATAGTGCGGAGTGAGTGCTCACTCCGTCAAGGGGTCGTGCGCGGAGGCGCCCCCGCCGCACCCTCCCTAGACTGCGAAAGGAGCCGCCGACGCACCCGGGCCGCCCCGGCCGCAGCCCGCTCGACGTGCGGCGACGACCGGCGGGACGCGAGGAGCGGCAGTCCATGCGGTGGAAACTCGAACTGGTGCCGATCCCGGTGCGCGACGTGGAGCGCGCGAAGCGCTTCTACAGCGAGCAGGTGGGATTCACCGTCGATCACGACATCCGCCTCGACGGCGGTGTGCGCATCGTCCAGCTGACCCCGCCCGGCTCGGACTGCTCGATCGTCCTCGGCGCCGGCGACGGGGTGACGCCGGCGCACCCCGGCTCGGTGCGGGGCGTGCAGCTGGTGGTGCCCGATGTGGTCGCCGCCCGCGCCGAGTTGCTGGCCCGCGGGGTGCCGGTCGGGCCCGTGCAGCACGTGGAGAACGGGGCGCCGGCCGACGGCCCCGGCGACGTCTGGAACTCCTTCGTCTACTTCGACGACCCCGACGGGAACGGCTGGGCGCTCCAGGAGGGCCCGGCGGAGCCCGCCGCCCCCGGAGGCGCCGGGTGACCCCGGAGGAAGTCCGCACAGGAAGGGCCCCTGGAGCGCGCGCCGCCCGAAGGCCGCCGCGGCAGAGGGTGCCTGCCGCAGCGCATACCGCCGGCCGCGCCGCTCAGCCGCCGTACGGGCGGGCCGTGCGGGCCTCCCGCAGCGCCACCGCCCACCAGGCGAGCTGGTGCAGCAGGGCGTCGGCGGCCTGTGCGGGCGGGGCCGGGTCGTGCAGGCGGCCCTCGTCGTCGAAGGGCGCGCCGGTGAGCGCGAAGCTGACCGTCTCCCGCACCGTCGTGGCGTGCAACTCCGCGAAGACCAGCCGCAGTTGCTCGACCGCCCGGAGGCCGCCGGAGATCCCGCCGTACGAGACGAAGCCGACCGGCTTGGCCTGCCACTCGGAGCGCAGCAGGTCGATGGAGTGCTTGAGCGGGGCCGGGAACGAGTGGTTGTACTCCGGGGTGATCACCACGAACGCGTCCGCCTGCTCGACGCGCTTGGCGTAGGCGAGGAACTCCTCGCTGCCGGGCCGGAGTTCGTAGGGGCGCACGGCGTCCAGATCGACGACGTCGACGGTGAGATGCGGGTGCGAGGCGGCGACGTGCCGGGTGAACCACCGGGTGACGACCGGGGCGAACCGGCCCTCCCGGGTGCTGCCGACGATGACGGCGAGGGTGAAGCGCTCTGCGGACATGGGAGTCCTTCCAGGCGGAGTGACTGCGACGCCCGCGACCTTAAAACCTCAATCAAACTTGAGGTCAAGCGGTGCGGGGGGCGAAGCGCGGCCCGCCCCCCTGCACCGCCCGTCAGGCGCGCGGCGCCGTCACTCCGCGCCGAACAGCTTCAGCAGCTCCGTCTTCTCGAACATCCGGGCCGTGTCGACCGCCGACGGCGTACCGGCCGCCGGGTCGGCGCCATGGGCCAGGAGGACCTTGACGACCTCGTCCTCGCCCTTGAACACCGCGCCGGCGAGGGGGGTCTGCCCCCGGTCGTTGGGGCGGTCGGCGTCGCCGCCGCGCTGCAACAGGGCCTCCACCGTCGCGGGGTGGCCGTAGTAGGCGGCCAGCATCACGAGGGAGTCGCCCTTGTCGTTCGTCAGGTTGGCGGGCACGCCCGCGTCCACGTAGGCGGCGACGGTGTCGGTGTCACCGTGCCGCGCCAGGTCGAACACCTTGGCCGCAAGGTGGAGCACCTCGGGGTCGTGCGCGTGCTCGACCGCCTCGGGTCCCTGCGGCTCGGAATTCACGTCGCTCATGGTCGCCGGCCTCCTGCTGTGGTGGGTGGGTACGCACGTGGTGCGGCTGCACCGCCACTCTAGAATTCCCCGGCCCGTCGCGTGGCGGACGCGGGGGCCCGGATTCGGCCGGGCCCACCGCGGGACCGGCCGCACCGCGCCCCCGCGGGCGGGCGGTCAGAACGCCGCGCGGATCTCCCCCACGCGGTCGGCGCCCCCGTGCAGCGGCACGTCCGCGATGCGCGCGAGGACCGGGTCGTCGACGCCCAGGTCGCGCAGGACACGGGCCAGGATGGGCCCGAGCGTGCGGGTCGCACCATCGTCGATCTTGAAGGCCAGGGCCCGGCCGTCGGGCAGGGCCAGCGCCTGCACCGCCTCGGCACCCATCTTGCAGAGGGTGCCGGGCAGGGCCTGCATCAGCCAGGTGTCGGGGCGGCGGGTGCCGGCGACGTACTCCGGGTGGGCCCGCATCGCGTCGGCCACCCGCCGCTCCGGCGTGCCCGGCTGTGCGAGGACGAAGTGGCGGAAGGCCCGCGCCAGCCCCGTCAGCGAGAGCGACATCAGCGGGGCGCCGCAGCCGTCGGTGCCGATGTGCGCCACCTCCTCGCCGCCCGCGGTGCGGACCGCGTCGAGGATCAGCTGCTGGAGCGGGTGGTCCTGCTCCAGGTACGTCTCCATCGGCCAGTCGTTGAGCGCGCACGCGGCGAGCATCGCGGTGTGCTTGCCGGAGCAGTTCATGGTGAGCCGGTCGCGGCGGTGCCCGGAGGCGAGGTAGTGCTCGGCCTCCTGCGGGTCCAGCGGCAGGTCCGGCGGCGTCTGGAGCTGGTCGGCGGTCAGGCCGTGCTCGGCGAGCATGGTCCGGATCAGGTCGAGGTGGAAGCGCTCACCGGAGTGGCTGGCGGCGGCCAGCGCCAGCCGCTCACCGGAGAGGTCCAGGCCGGCCCGCAGGATCGCGGCCGCCTGCATCGGCTTGTTGGTGGAGCGGGGGAAGACCGGGGCGGTGATGTCGCCGAGGGCCTGCTCGACGCTCCCGTCGGCGCCCAGCACCACCAGCGAGCCCCGGTGCCGCCCCTCGACGAAGCCGGACCGGACGACCTCGGCGAGCACCGGCGACGGCACCGAGGGCGCCGACGGCGCGGCCGCCGCGGACGGCGACTGCCCGGGTATGGGGGTGGGCGAGGACGGGTTCTTCGACGCGGTCACGGCCGGCCTTCCGGGGGACGGGACCCGTGCCCCGGAGGTGGCTCGTGGCCGCTTCAGGACAGCAGGTCGTCTACTTGCGCTTCGCCTTCACGGTACCTGCGGGCCATTTCCGCACTGCAATCGTCGGTGGTGCGCTGCAAGGACTGCCGGCGCTGCGAGATCTGCCGCTCGTAGCGGATCAGCCGCCCCATCGCGTCGTGCAGCTCCTCGTCCGTACGGGCCGTGAGGTCCGAGAGCTCCACCTCGCCCAGCATCTCGTCGGCCAGCCGGCGGTACTCCTCGCTGTGCGGGGGGCCGAGCGTCACGTGCCGGGCCGAGGAGCGATGGCGCGACGGCAGGTCGGCGAGGATCTCGGGCAGGCGGTCCAGCAGCGGCGAGTGCGGTCCGTTGCGGCGGGCGATCTCGGCTCGGAGGATGTCGATCCGCCCCTGGAGGAGGCGCCGCAGATAGCTGAGGTCGGCCTCCTCCTGCTGGCAGTCGCGGCGCACCACCCGCAGCTCGGGCAGGGTCAGACCGGACAGTTCGGGGGCGCCGCCGGGGCGGAAGCGGTCGCGCTGCTGCGGGGGGCGGGCGGTCGATGCCTGGCCTGCCTGGAGCATGGGGTCGTCCTTGGTACGGGCGGGCTCGGGGGGAGCCGGTGCCGGGGTGGTGGTCAGGGCGTGCGGGGCCTCCGGGGCGGCGGGTCTCGTCAGGCCGGACGGCGGGGTGGGGCGGGCCGGCGGCGGGCTGCCTGCCGGAGCCGTCCGGGCGGGTGGCACGGGGCCGGGTGTCTGTCCGGCGCCGAGTGTCGTCATGAATCGTTCCGTCCCCTCGTCCGGTGCCGCATCCAGGGCATGTTGTCCGTGAAACGCACCGCGTGCACGCATCGTGCCACTCTGTGCGGTCCGTGTGCAGGGCCATGGCACTCGAACGGCCCTTGTGGGGGTACCGGCTCCGGGGCGGCGCGGCGGCCCGGCATGATGGCGGGTATGCGAGCTGTGGTGCAGAGGGTGAACGGCGCACGCGTCGACGTGGCGGGCGAGACGGTCGGGGAGATCGTCGGGGAGGGGCTGTGCGCGCTGGTGGGCGTCACGCACGAGGACACCCCGGAGAAGGCCGCCCAGCTCGCCAGGAAGCTGTGGTCGCTGCGGATCCTCCAGGGCGAGAAGTCCTGCTCGGACAACGGGGCCCCGCTCCTGGTGATCAGCCAGTTCACTCTCTACGGTGACGCGCGCAAGGGCCGCCGTCCCACCTGGAACGCCGCCGCACCGGGCCCGGTCGCCGAACCGCTGGTCGACGAGGTGGTCGCGCAGCTGCGGGCGCTGGGCGCACAGGTGGAGACCGGGCGGTTCGGCGCGGACATGAAGGTGTCACTGACCAACGACGGGCCGTTCACGGTGCTGGTCGAGGTCTGAGGGGTCGGCGCGGCGCTCTGACGGGCCGATGCGTATTACGGGCTGACGCGTCCCTAGGGGGGAGGGGAACACTTCCCCTAGGGGACGGGAGCGCCCCCTGCGGGGCCCCAACGCGGCGCGGCCGAGGGGTATTCCGGCGCGGGGCCCGGGCGGCGCTCCCGGGCGCCCCGCGACGTCGCGCCCCGCCAGGCACCCCTACGGCTCGACCACGACCTCCTGGGCCGCCGCCGTGCTGCCCGCGATCAGCGGGGCGTCGGTCGGGACGTTGCGCTTGACCAGGGCCAGGGCGATCGGGCCGAGTTCGTGGTGGCGGGCGGAGGTGGTGATGAAGCCCAGCTGGCGGCCCTCCTCGCCGTCGGCGGCCAGGCGGACCGGCGTGCCGTGCGGGGGGAGGTGCACATCGCTGCCGTCGAGGTGCAGGAAGACCAGGCGGCGCGGCGGTTTGCCGAGGTTCTGGACCCGGGCGACGGTCTCCTGGCCGCGGTAGCAGCCCTTCTGGAGGTGGACCGCGACGCCGATCCAGCCGACCTCGTGCGGGATGGTGCGGTGGTCGGTCTCCAGCCCCAGCCGCGGACGGTGGGCCTCCACGCGCAGCGCCTCCAGGGCGAGGATGCCGATCGCCGGCCCGTGCGCCGCGGCGAACGACTCCAGCTCGGCGCGGGGCAGGAAGAGGTCGCGGCCGTGCGGGGCCTCCCGGACGACGGTGCCCTCGGGGGCCTCCGCGATGGAGCCGGCCGGGAGATGGACGATCGCGAAGTCCGCGGTGCGGTCGGCGACCTCGACCCGGTAGAAGAACTTCATGCTCTCCAGGTAGGCGATCAGCGCCTCCTGCGTGCCGGGCTCGGTGTGCAGCCACGTCGTCACGCCGTCGTCGACGAGCTGGACCGCGTGCTCGACGTGGCCGTGCGCGGAGAGGATCAGCGCCTCGGTGGCCTGGCCGGGCGGGAGTTCGCTGACGTGCTGGGTCAGCAGCAGATGGAGCCAGCTCAGCCGCTCGGGGCCGCTGACGGTGACCACACCGCGGTGCGAGAGGTCCACGAAGCCGGAGCCGTCGGCGAGCGCGCGTTGCTCCCGGAAGAGGTCGCCGTAGTGCGCGGCGACGCCTTCGTCGGGGGCCTCGGCGGGGACGGCGCCGGGCAGCGACAGCAGGGGGCTGGCGGATGAATGTCGCAGCATGGGGCCAGCCTACGACCAGCGGGGGCGGTGCTACCCGTTCCCCTCGGAGTCCTCGCCGCCCTGCCCGGCCCGCGCGGTGCAGGACGTGCACCGGCCGAAGATCGCGAAGTGCTTCAGGTCGGTGTCAAAGCCGAACTGCTCGCGGAGGGCGGCCGTGAACGGCGCGGCGACCGACAGGTCCGCCTCGATGACGTCGGTGCAGTCCCGGCACACCAGGTGGAGGTGGTGGTGGCGGTCGGCGAGGTGGTAGGTCGGCGCGCCGTGGCCGAGGTGGGCGTGGCTGACCAGCTCCAGCTCTTCGAGCAGCTCAAGGGTGCGGTAGACGGTGGAGATGTTGACCCCGCCGGCGGTCTTGCGCACCTCGTTGAGGATGTCGTCCGGGGTGGCGTGCTCCAGCCTGTCGACCGCCTCCAGCACCAGTTGTCGCTGCGGGGTCAGGCGGTACCCGCGCCTGCGGAGGTCGCTCTGCCAGTCGGTGGTCACCACACGGCCAGTGTAGGAGGGCGGTCAGCCGGTGTGCACTCCTCGGAGGCTCAGCCGGTGTGCACGCCCCGGAGGTAGCGGGCGAGGTCGGCGATGGCGGTGGGGTTGCGGGGGCTCTCGACGAGTTCGGCGTAGTCCATGACGTAGATGCGGTGGTGCTTGACGGCGGAGACGCCGGCGAGCGGGGCGTAGGACTCCAGGAACGCCTTCTTCTGCGCGGCGGTGGTGTCGCCGTAGTCGTTGATGACGATGACGTCGGGGTCGCGGGCGACGACGGTCTCCCAGCCGACGGTGGTCCAGGAGTCCTTGAGGTCCTTGGTGACGTTGTCGCCGCCGGCCTTGGTGATGATGTCGTGCGGGGCGGCGTACCGGCCGGCGGTCAACGGCTTGTCGTTGCCGCTGTCGTAGAGGAAGACGGTGGGGCGGTGGGCCGGGACGCGGGCCGCGGCGTCGGCGACCTGCTTGCGGTACGTGCGGATGAGGGCCTGGGCGCGGTCCTCGACGTGGAAGAGCTTCCCGAGGTTGGTCAGGTCGGTGTAGAGCGCCTCCAGGGGCGGCATGACGCCGCGGGCGGTGGCGCCGGTGCCGTTGTGGCAGGACTCGGTCAGGACGTAGGAGTCGACGCCGAGCTTCTTGAGGGAGGCCGGGGTGAGGCCGTCGCCCTCGCCGAAGCCGTAGTTCCAGCCGGCGAAGACCAGGTCGGCCCTGGCGTCCAGGGCGATCTCCTTGGTGACGGCCTTCTTGGACAGCCAGCGGACCTTGCCGTAGGCGGCCTTCCAGGGGACCTTGGCCAGATCGCCCTTGTCGTCGGGCATGACGTAGCCGGCCATCCGGTCCTCAAGGCCCAGCGCGAACATGATCTCGGCCATGTTGACGTCATTGGTGACCACGCGGCGCGGGGTGTGCGCATAGGTGGTCTTGATGCCGCAGTTGGTGAGGGTGACGGGGCGGTCCTCCGCGGCGTCAGCAGGGGCCTGCGAAGCACTCGTTGAAGGGGCCACCTGGGCGCCGCAGCCGGTGAGCGCGAGGGCCAGGGCGGCGAGCGCGGCGGCGGGGCGGGTGCGGCGTCGGGCGGGGTGCGGGGCGTGGGTCACGGTGGTTCCTCGGGCTCCTTCAGGAGGCGGGCAGGCGGTCGAACAGCAGCTGGACGGCGCCGGTTTCGGGATGGCGCACGCGGTGCGCGCGGACGCCGAAGACCTCGGCCAGCAGCTCGGGGGTGAGGACGTCGTGCGGCGGCCCGGAGGCGACGATCCGACCGGCGGACAGGACGTGGAGTTCGTCGCAGTGCACCGCGGCCAGGTTGAGGTCGTGCAGCGCGGCCAGGACGGTCAGGCGGCTGTCCCGGACCAGCGCCAGGACCTCCAACTGCTGGGCGATGTCGAGGTGGTTGGTGGGTTCGTCGAGGATCAGGACGCGGGGTTCCTGGGCGAGCGCGCGGGCGATCAGGACGCGTTGCCGCTCGCCGCCGGAGAGGCTGAGGAAACCGCGTTCGGCGAGGTGGGCGGCGCCGACCCGGGCCAGTGCGCGGGCGCAGACCGCGCGGTCCGCGGCGTCGGCCCGGCCCGAGCCGCGCTGGTGCGGCAGCCGCCCCATGGCGACGACCTCGGCGGCGGTGAAGTCGAAGTCGGTGCCGGCCTGTTGGGGGAGCGCGGCCAGCAGCCGGGCGCTCTCGCGGGCGGTCAGCGCGTGCAGATCGGTGTCGTCCAGGCGGACGGTGCCGGCGGCCGGGCGCAGCGCGCGGTAGACGCAGCGCAACAGGGTTGATTTACCACTGCCGTTGGGGCCGACGAGTCCGACGAGGCGGCCGCTGCCCGCGCTGAGGGTGACGTCGTGGACCAGGCGCTTCCCGGCGACCGCCACGGACAGTCCGGTGATGTCCAGGCGCATCAGGCACCGCCCCCGAAGGTGTAGCGGCTGCGCCGCATCAGCAGGACGAAGCAGGGGACGCCGAGGACGGCGGTGACCACGCCGACGGGCAGTTCGACGGGCGCCAGCAGCACCCGGGAGAGCAGGTCGACCCAGACCAGCAGGACCGCGCCGAGCAGCGGGGCGAGCGCCAGCACCCGGCGGTGGTCGGCGCCGACCAGCATCCGGGTGGCGTGCGGCACCATCAGTCCGACGAAGCCGATCGCGCCGCTGACCGCGACCACCGCGCCGGTGGCCCCGGCGGCCACCACGAACAGTTCGCGGCGCAGCCGCTCGGGGTCCACGCCCAGCGCGGCGGCGGTCTCGTCCCCCATGGCCAGCGCGTTGAGCCGGCCGGCGGAGAGCCGGAGGTGGACGAGGGCGGCGGCAACGGCCGCCGCGGCGATCGGGACCGAGGCCCAGCCGGCGCCGCTGAGGCTGCCGAGCAGCCACATCATCGCCGAGCGGGCCGCCTCGCCGCGGTCGGCGGTGAACACCATCAGGGTGGTGACCGCGGAGAAGCCGTAGTACATGGCCGTCCCGGTCAGCACCAGCCGCATCGGGGTCAGGCCGTGGGCGGTCCGGGCGGCCGCGTAGACCAGCACCATGGCCAGCAGCGCGGAGACGAACGCCGCGGCGGACAGCGCCCAGACGCCGAGCGCGGCGAGCGCGCCGAAGAGCAGCACGGCGTTGGCGCCGACCGCCGCGCCGGAGGAGATGCCGAGCACGAAGGGGTCGGCGAGGGCGTTGCGGACCAGGGCCTGGACGGCGACGCCGATGGCGGAGAGCCCGGCGCCGACGACGGCGGCGAGCACCGCGCGGGGGAACCGCAGCTCCCAGACGATGGTGTAGGCGGCGACCTCGTCGGGCCGGATGGTGCCGCCGGTCAGGCCGGCGCCGAGGTAGCGCAGCACCTGCGGCCAGCCGATCCCGGCGGCGCCCAGGCCGGTCCCGCACAGCAGCGAGACGAGCAGGGCGGCGCCGAGGGCGGCGGCCAGAGGGAGGGTGCGGGCGGGGCGTGCCAAGGGGGCTTTCGCCTTCGGCTCGGGCCGCGTGCGAAGGAGAAGGCGCGGCGGCCCGGTGCCCCGGCCGGCGCCGGGAGGCCACGAGGGCGATGGCGGCATCCCCTCGCAGACCACGGCGAGTTGGTGAGGATCCGGCGCCACCGCGGGTGATCGGGCTTGCGGAACGGGCCCCTCGGGCGGGGCGTCCGCTTAACCGTTGCGGGTCAGCGCCGGACTCTCACCGGACTTCCCCCGCGGGGCGCGACGTGTGTACTTGTGGGGCGGGCCGGGCGGCCCTGGGGCGGCTCAGCCCTCGTACGGGGTGCCGTCCGGGCGGAAGAAGGAGACGCCGTCGGGCATGTCGTCGGGCAGGCTCTCGGCCCACTCCTTGAGGTCGGCGACCTTCTTCAGCTGCGCGGACATGTAGGGGCGCAGCGGGACCTCGGGGGTGGCCTTCTCGCCGACCCACATCAGGTCGCCCTTGACGTAGCCGTAGAGCCGCTTGCCGCCGCTGTACGGGCCGGAGGCGGCGGTCCGCGCGATGGCGTCGGTGGCCAGGTCGATCTGCGGCTTCTGGTCGGCCAGTTCGCCGTACCAGATCTCCACCACGCCCTGGTCGCGGGTCATCACGATCTCGACCTTGCGGTCCGCGTCGATCCGCCAGAAGCCGGTCTCCGTCTCCAGCGGGCGGACCTGCTTGCCCTCGCTGTCGAGCACCCAGGTGTGCGAGGTGTACTCAAGGAAGTCGCGGCCGTCGTGGCTGAAGACGACTTCCTGGCCGAAGTTGCACTTCTCGGCGCCGGGGAAGTCGAAGACGCCCGCGCCCTCCCAGCGGCCGAGGAGGAAGGCGAGCGGCACCAGCGACGGGTTCAGGTCGGACGGGATCTCGATCATGAGCTCAGGCGATCTGTAGTGGGTCGGCAGGGCACGGAGCGCGCCTACCAGGGGCGGTGGTGGACCGGGGGCGTCAGCGCTGGCCCTGGTACAGCTTCTTCCAGGTCAGCCCGGCGAAGGCGATCACGCCGACGGCGACCAGAACCAGCAAGGTGGTGAAGAATGCCTCAAGCACGAGCGCGCTCCTTGGGCGGAGTGAGGTGTTACGGACCGCCTGCGAGTCTAGTCGGCGCCGTCGGCGGCGGCGCTGTGAGGTCCGCCGCGGCCGGTGCGGGCTCCCGGCCGGACTCCCGCCGGGCGTGCACGGCCGGCCGCCCCGGCCCCGCCTAGGCTGGGGCCATGGCGAAGAAGCTGGTGATCAAGGTGACGGCGGGCGCTGACGCGCCCGAGCGGTGCTCGCAGGCGTTCACGGTGGCGGCGGTGGCGGTGGCCAGCGGCGTCGAGGTGTCGCTGTGGCTGACCGGTGAGTCGGTGTGGTTCGCGCTGCCGGGGCGGGCCGCGGAGTTCGAGCTGCCGCACGCGGCGCCGCTGCCGGAGCTGATCGAGGGGATCCGCGCGGGCGGCGGGGCGATCACGGTGTGCACGCAGTGCGCGGCCCGGCGCGGCATCGAGCAGAAGGACCTCATCGAGGGCGCGGGCATCGCCGGCTCCCAGCTCTTCGTGAGCGAGATCATGCCGGACGGCGTGCAGGCGCTCGTCTACTGAGCCCGCGCGGCCAGAGGCGAACGAGCGGGCGGCCGGGCCCGGGGCGCTTCTGACGGATCTACGTTGCGACGCCGCGGAGATCCGTCAGAGGCGCCCTAACTCCGGCGGCGGTCGTCGTCGTCCCGGTCGTCCAGCTCGCGCCACCAGCGGTCGGACTCCGGGTCGCCGGACTCGTCCCACCAGCGCTCGCCCGGCTCCCGGCGGTTGCCGACGACGGCCGCGACGGGCGGGATGACCATGGCGACGACGCACATCGCCACCGCGGCCGGCACCGACCACAGCCGCACCACGCTCCACGCCAGCACGAACAGCACCAGACACACGCCCATGAGGACGAAGTAGCGGCGGTGACGGCGCTGCGGCGGGGTGAGCCGGTGGTGCGCATGCGCGTACATACGTCCACGGTAAGTCCGCCGGAGGCCGGAAAGAAGCCCGGAGGGCCGCACCCCCAGCCAAGGCGTCCAAACCCCTGGGGTGCGGCCCTCCGGGCCGAACGGGCCCGTGGCGCGGGCCCGTCCCGCGCGTACCGTCAGACGGCGATGGCGACCTCCGCCAGCCCGCCCTGCTGGGCGACGACGGTGCGGTCCGCGGTGCCGCCGGGGACGAGGGCGCGCACGGTCCAGGTGCCCTCGGCCGCGTAGAAGCGGAACTGTCCGGTCGCGGAGGTGGGGACCTCGGCGGTGAACTCGCCGGTGCTGTCCAGCAGGCGGACGTAGCCGGTGACGGGCTGGCCGTCGCGGGTCACGCTGCCCTGGATCGTGGTCTCACCGGGCTTGATGGTCGAGGCGTCCGGGCCGCCGGCCTGTGCTCCACACATAGGGGTACTTCCTTGGGGTAGGGAGGGGGCTCTGGGGATTACTTGGCGGCGCCGAGCTCGATCGGCACGCCGACCAGCGAGCCGTACTCGGTCCAGGAGCCGTCGTAGTTCCTCACGGTGGACTGGCCGAGCAGCTCGTGCAGGACGAACCAGGTCAGCGCGGAGCGCTCGCCGATGCGGCAGTAGGCGATGGTGTCCTTCGCCAGGTCCACGGACTCCTGCTCGTAGAGGGCCTTGAGCTCCTCGTCCGACTTGAAGGTGCCGTCGTCGTTGGCGTTCTTCGACCACGGGATGTTGCGGGCGGTGGGCACGTGGCCGGGGCGCTGGGACTGCTCCTGCGGGAGGTGCGCCGGGGCCAGCAGCTTGCCGCTGAACTCGTCGGGGGAGCGGACGTCGACCAGGTTCTTGGTGCCGATCGCGGCGACGACGTCGTCACGGAAGGCGCGGATCGAGACGTCCTGGGCCTGGGCCCGGTACGCGGTGGCCGGGCGGGCGGGGACCTCGGAGCCGTCGACCAGGTCGCGGGAGTCCAGCTCCCACTTCTTGCGGCCGCCGTCGAGCAGCTTGACGCTGTCGTGCCCGTAGAGCTTGAAGTACCAGTAGGCGTAGGACGCGAACCAGTTGTTGTTGCCGCCGTAGAGGACGACGGTGTCGTCGTTGCCGATGCCCTTCGCCGAGAGCAGCTTCTCGAAGCCCTCCTGGTCGACGAAGTCACGGCGGACCGGGTCCTGGAGGTCCTGCTTCCAGTCGATCCGGACGGCGTTCTTGATGTGGTTCTTGTCGTAGGCCGAGGTGTCCTCGTCGACCTCGACGAGCACGACCTTCGGGTCGTCCAGGTGGGCCTCGACCCAGTCGGCGTCTACCAGAACGTCGCTACGGCTCATGTTCTTCTCTCCTCCGGGGCAGTTGCGGGGGCGGGGTTGAGGGATGCACGGGTACCCCGGATGGCGCGGCGCGGTCAGGGCGTGCGGCGCGGTGCGGGGAAAACGTGAGGGAACGGCCTTCAGGGGCGGCCGCGGGCCGGGAGGACGGGAGCGAACGGCCCGTCAGGCAGGGCGACAGAGCATGGCGGCGACACGGCACAGGTCGACTGCCCGCCGCTTCGTCAGTACCGCCTGTCCCCGTGGACGGAGACCGCTCCATGCGCTCTGCATGGCTCCGATCGTAGGGACGCGGAGTGCGGCATGTCACCGGTGTGTCGAATGGCGAGACGTGATTGTCCGCAATACGGGACGGAGGGCCCCGTCGCACGGGCGTGCGGGGCCCTCCGGAGCGTCGTCGCAGGTGGGGGGTCTGGCGTACGGACTGGGATGTCTCAGGGTGTGGACGGTGGCGGTCCGGTGGGGCGGCCGGCCATCCGCCGGCGGTCAGCCGGTGATCTTGACGTCGGTGCCGGAGGCGGTGACCGAGATGCCCTGCGCGTTCGCGGTGACCTTGCCCAGCTTCAGGTTGCCCGGCAGCTGGTCCAGCTTCCATCCGTGGTCGGTCTGCGCTCGCACCTTGCTCTCGCAGCCGGGGAGCGCCCGGCACATCTCGGGAATGCCGTCGGCCCGCACCTGGACGGTGTCGCCGTGGACGATCTCGATGGTGCCGGTGACGTCGAACGAGCTGAGCAGCGGGACGTTGGGGGAGATCTTGACCTGGGCGCGGCCGTCCTTCTCGCCGCCGTAGGAGATCTTGACGCCGCCGCCGGCCGCGTTGGTCAGGTCCGCATAGGAGATCTCGGCCGTGGCGGTGGCCGAGCCGGCGCGTTCGATGGAGCTGTAGTCGCTGGTCAGCGCCACGTCGCGGAACTGCATCGACATGTGCTTCAGGGTCAGCGTGCGGCCCTCGGAACGGGCCGCCAGGTGGTCGAGTTCGGCGTCGACCTCTTCGAGGTTCCGCCCGGCGACCTGGGTCAGGAACGGGAAGCCCTTGATGGAGACCTCGGGCGTCGAGGTGATCCCGTTCATGCTGCGGAGCTTCTCCGCGGCCTTGCTCTCAGCCAGATTGACCGCGAGGCGGTCGGCTGCCACGAACAGCCCGCCGAATATGACGACGAGAACCAACAGCACCTTCAGTGCGCGCATCGAACCACTACCCCCACGTGTGACGGCCGGGCCGGGTCCGCCCCGGCAGATTCGTTCTGTCCGGTATGCGGGCCCCCAGCCCGCGCTCCGGGAACCCTAGACGACCCGGTCACCGGAACGGGAACGGCGGCCGTACGGAGCACACAACCGTGCGCTCCGTACGGCCGCCGCGGCGCTGCGTGGCGGGGCCCCGTGGGGCGGCCCGGGGCTACCCCAGGGCCCGGCCCAGGACGTAGACCGCGGGGGCCGCCATCGCCAGCGGCAGGGCGACGCCCGCGGTCATGTGGACGAACTTCGACGGGTAGTCGTAGCTGGCCACCCGCAGGCCGATCAGGGCGCAGCCGCCGGCGGCCAGGCCCAGCAGGGCGCCGGCGGTCCCCATACCGGTCAGCTGGGCGGCGGCCAGGCCGCCGCCGGCGCCCGCGAGCAGGCCCAGCACCAGCGTGACCGGGCCGGGCAGCGGCAGCGCCCGGACGAGCGTCGCCAGGGCGACCGCGGCGGTGCCGACCACCACGGCGTCGGAGTCCGCGGCCAGGTGGCCGGCGGCGAGCACCGCCAGCGCGGACGAGGTCAGGCCCGCGGTCAGCGCGTACATCCGCTCGTCCGCGCTGCCGCGGTTGCGCAGCTGGAGGACGATCACCAGCAGGCACCAGACGCCGAGCGTGCCGATGGCGACCAGCGGTGCGTCCTCGCGCGCGGTGGTCAGCAGGCCGACGTCGGTGGCCACGCCGCCCAGGAAGGCCAGCGCGATGCCCTGGCGGGCCGGCCACATGCCGTTCAGCCGGAACCAGCCGGCGGCGGTGACCGCCTGGAGCAGCACCACGGGGACGGCGAGGACCGGGCGGGCGACCGGCGCGGCCAGCGCCAGCAGCAGCGCGAGCAGCGCGGTCAGCGCGGCCGGCTGGATCCCGGGCGGGATGATCGGCGAGCGGCCCTGCGCGCGGGCGATCTGGTTGGGCTTCAGCGGCGCGGCAGGCGCGGCCGGTGCGGCGGACGGGGCGGGCGCGGCCGGCGGGATGTCGGCCGGTGCCGGCCCGGCGGTGGCGGCGGTCCCGTGCGCCGGCCCGTGGTCGCCCTGGTGCTGCTGCGCACCGGGGTGGGCCCCGTAGGGGGCGTCCTGGTGCGGTGCGGGGGCCGGGGCGGCGTAGACGTCCTGCCCGTAGGGGGCGGACGGGGGCTGCGGCTGACCGTAGGCCGCGTGGTCGCCGTAGCCGCCGTGGCTGCCGTAGCCGTCGTAGCCGTAGGGCTGCTGCGGGGGCTGCTGCTGGTACGGCTGCTCCTGCGGCTGCGCGTAGGGGTCGGGTGACGGCTGGGCGTACGGGTCGTACGGCTGGTGGTACGGCTGTTGCTGGTTGTCGCTCATGACCCTCTGCTCATCCTCCGGCGAACGGCGGCAGGACCTCGACGGTGCCGCCCTGTGTCAGCGGCACCTCCGCATGATCGCGGGAACCGACCTGGACGCCGTCCACCAGGAAGGAGCAGCGCAGCAGGACGCGGGCGAACTCCGGGGTCGCGGCGTGCGCGGTGCGCGCCGCGTCCAGCGCCTCGGCGAGCGTCGCCGCCGTATACGGCTCCTCCGCCGCGCCGGCGGCTGCCTTGGCCGCGGCCCAGTAGCGCACGGTGCCAGTTGTTGTCACGGCGGCCTCTTCATGTCGGGGGCTCTTGCCGCCCCCATCATGGCGTACCCGACGGCCCGGCCAGATCCGGGAAAGTCCGGGCAAAGGCTTGCGGCGGCCCGGAACGCTCCCGCACGGTTCGGAGAAATTCGATTGCCGGAGGCAAGTGTTCGCATAGGCTCCGGGCTGTGTTGCTCCGACTCGCGCGGGCGCATCTGCGGCCCCACAGGCGCTCCATATCGCTGATCGTCCTGCTCCAGCTGATCCAGACGCTGGCGACGCTCTATCTGCCGACCCTCAACGCCGACATCATCGACAACGGTGTCGTGAAGGGGGACACGGACTACATCGTCCGGATCGGCGGCTTCATGATCCTGGTGACGCTGCTCCAGATCGCCTGCGCGATCGGCGCGGTCTACTTCGGCGCCCGTACGGCCATGGCGCTGGGCCGGGACATCCGGGCCGCGGTCTTCGACCAGGTGCAGTCCTTCTCGGCCAGGGAGGTCGGCCGCTTCGGCGCGCCCTCGTTGATCACCCGCACCACCAACGACGTCCAGCAGGTCCAGATGCTGGTGCTGCTGACGTTCACGATGATGGTCTCGGCGCCGATCATGTGCGTCGGCGGCGTCGTCATGGCGCTCAACCAGGACGTGCCGCTGTCGGCGCTCCTCCTGGTCATCGTCCCGGTCCTCGGGATCCTCGTCTCGCTCATCGTGCGCCGGATGCGTCCGCTGTTCCGCGGGGTGCAGGAGCGCATCGACACCGTCAACCGCGTGCTGCGCGAGCAGATCGCCGGTATCCGCGTCATCCGCGCCTTCGTCCGGGACCGCTACGAACACCAGCGGTTCGGCCGGGCCAACACCGATCTGTACGACGTCTCGCTCCGCGCCGGCCGGCTGATGTCGATGATGAGCCCGCTGGTCATGCTCACCGTGAACCTCTCCAGCGTGGCCGTGGTCTGGTTCGGCGGGCTGCGCATCGACGACGGGCGGATGCAGATCGGGGCGCTGGCGGCCTTCCTCAGCTACCTCATGTACATCCTGATGTCGATCATGATGGCGACGTTCATGGTGATCATGCTGCCGCGCGCCGAGGTCTGCGCCGAGCGCATCCAGGAGGTGCTGGCGACCGAGTCCAGCGTCGTCCCGCCCGCCGAGCCGGTCACCGCGCTGCGCCGCCACGGCGAACTGGAGCTGCGCGACGTGGAGTTCCGGTTCCCCGGCGCCGAGCAGCCGGTCCTCAGGGACGTCTCGCTGATCGCCCGTCCCGGTGAGACCACCGCGGTCATCGGCTCCACCGGCTCGGGCAAGTCCACCCTGCTGGGGCTGGTGCCCCGGCTCTTCGATGCCACCGGCGGCACCGTCCTGGTCGACGGCGAGGACGTGCGCACCCTCGCCCCGGAGACCCTGGCCTCCGTCATCGGCCTGGTGCCGCAGAAGCCGTACCTCTTCTCCGGGACGGTCGCCAGCAACCTGCGGTACGGCAATCCGGACGCCACCGACGAGGAGCTGTGGCAGGCGCTCCGGATCGCGCAGGCGCAGGACTTCGTCGAGCGGATGGAGGGCGGCCTCCAGGCGCCGGTCGCGCAGGGCGGCTCCAACGTCTCCGGCGGCCAGCGGCAGCGGCTGGCGATCGCCCGCGCCCTGGTCCGCAAGCCGGAGATCTACCTCTTCGACGACTCCTTCTCCGCCCTGGACTACGCCACCGACGCGGCCCTGCGCGCCGCACTGGCCCGGGAGACCGGCGGGGCCACCGTGGTGATCGTCGCCCAGCGGGTCGCCACGATCCGCGGCGCCGACCGGATCGTGGTCCTGGACGCGGGGCGGATCGTGGGCACCGGGACCCACGCCGAGCTGATGGCCGGCAACGAGACCTATCGGGAGATCGTGCTCTCCCAGCTCACCGAGCAGGAGGCGGCGTGACCACCGCGGACAAGCAGGAGCCGGTCACGGACCGGGACCCCGAGGAGGCGTCCGGCGGCACGTCCGGCGGGGCCGCCACGTCGGCCCCGCGCCGCGGACCGGCCCCCACCAGCGGCCCGTTGGCCCGCATGATGGGCGGCCCGATCGACAAGTCCCTGAACTTCAAGGGCTCCGGCAAGCGGCTGCTGGCCCAGATGCGGCCGGAGCGCGGCATCGTCGCGGTCGCGCTGCTGCTGGGCGCGCTGAGCGTGGCGCTGACCGTCGTCGGCCCGAAGGTCCTGGGCCGCGCCACCGACCTGATCATGGCCGGTGTGATCGGCCGCCGGCTGCCCGAGGGCCTCACCAAGGCGCAGGCGGCCGCGCAGCTGCGGGCGCACGGCCAGGGCGGGTTCGCCGACATGCTCGGCGCCATGCCGGTGGTCCCCGGCCGCGGCGTCGACTTCGGGGCGGTCGGCACGATCCTGCTCTGGGCCACTCTGATCTACGCCGGTGCCGCCGTTTTCGGCTTCGTCCAGGCCCGGATCGCCACCCGGGTCGTCCAGCGGACCGTCTTCCGGATGCGCGAGCAGGTCGAGGAGAAGCTGGCCCGGCTGCCGCTGAGCTACTTCGACCGGCAGCAGCGCGGCGAGGTGCTCTCCCGCGCGACCAACGACATCGACAACATCCAGCAGACGCTCCAGCAGACCCTCAGCCAGATCATGGCCTCGCTGCTGACCATCGTCGGCGTGCTGGCCATGATGTTCTGGATCTCGCCGCTGCTGGCGCTGGTCGCGCTGGTCACCGTGCCGGTCTCGGTGCTGGTCGCCACCAGGGTCGGCAAGCGCGCCCAGCCGCAGTTCGTCCAGCAGTGGAAGACCACCGGCAAGCTCAACGCGCACATCGAGGAGATGTACACCGGGCACTCCCTGGTCAAGGTCTTCGGCCGCCAGAAGGAGTCCGCGGCGCTGTTCCGGGAGCAGAACGAGGCGCTCTACGCGGCGGGCTTCAAGGCCCAGTTCATCTCCGGCGTCATCCAGCCCGCGATGATGTTCATCGGCAACCTCAACTACGTCCTGGTGGCCGTGGTCGGCGGGCTGCGGGTCGCCTCCGGGGCGCTGTCCATCGGCGATGTGCAGGCGTTCATCCAGTACAGCCGCCAGTTCAGCCAGCCGCTGACCCAGGTCGCCGCGATGGCCAACCTCGTCCAGTCCGGCGTCGCCTCCGCCGAGCGGGTCTTCGAACTCCTCGACGCCGCCGAACAGGACCCGGACGCCGAGCACCCCGCCCGCCCGGAGACGGTCACCGGCGAGGTCGCCTTCGAGGACGTCTCCTTCCGCTACGACGAGAACAAGCCGCTCATCGACGGCCTCTCGCTCGCCGTCCGCCCCGGCCAGACCGTCGCCATCGTCGGCCCGACCGGCGCCGGCAAGACCACCCTGGTCAACCTCCTGATGCGGTTCTACGAGGTCCGCGGCGGCCGGATCACCCTGGACGGCGTGGACATCGCGGCGATGTCCCGCGAGGAGCTGCGCGGCACCATCGGCATGGTCCTCCAGGACACCTGGCTCTTCGGCGGCACCATCGCCGAGAACATCGCCTACGGCGCCCCCGAGGGCACTTCCCGGGACAAGGTCGTCGAGGCCGCCCGGGCCACCCACGTCGACCGCTTCGTGCGCACCCTCCCGGACGGCTACGACACCGTCATAGACGAGGAGGGCGGCAACGTCTCGGTCGGCGAGAAGCAGCTGATCACCATCGCCCGCGCCTTCCTCGCGGAGCCGGCGATCCTCGTCCTGGACGAGGCCACCAGCTCGGTCGACACCCGCACCGAGGTCCTCATCCAGCACGCCATGGCCCGGCTCCGCACCGGCCGCACCAGCTTCGTCATCGCCCACCGCCTGTCCACCATCCGCGACGCCGACGTCATCCTGGTCATGGAGAACGGCGCGATCGTCGAGCAGGGCACCCACGACAGCCTGCTGGCCGCCGAGGGGGCCTACGCCCGCCTGTACGCGGCCCAGTTCGCGGAGGCGGTGACGGAGGCGGGGTAGCGGGAGGCGCCGGGACCGGGCCGGCCGCCGGCGGCCCCCGGGGCGCGGGCGGCACGGCCGCGACGGTGCCTGGAGCGGCCCGGCGAGGGAGGCGGTTCCGGCCCCGGAAACGGGGCTGCGGGCGGCGGGGAAACCGGTGCCGCCGCCTGTCAACCGGGTCGCCGGGCGACCACTCGAAGTGATCGACGGAACACAAGAACGCGCAAAATCGACCTCGGGTCCGCGCGTCAGGTGAGCTATTCTGCTGGGCAAGAAGGATCCGGGCAGCGTCGCCCCCGGATCCTTTTGTGCTTTCGCACCCGCAAAGCGTGTGACCGGAAGCACTCCGTACGAAGCAGTGCCGCAGACACCTCCGGCCAGGCCGGGGGGTGCCCCCGTCGCAGGGACCGAGGAGGAACCAGACGTCATGGGCAAGCGAAGCGTGCAGGACAGCGAGCCGCACAGGATGGAGCTCGCCGGAAACCGGGTAGGTGGTCGGAAGTGAGTTCGCTTCTGCTCCTGACCAACGCCCTCCAGCCATCGACGGAGGTGCTCCCGGCGCTCGGCTTGCTGCTGCACAGCGTCCGGGTGGCCCCCGCCGAGGGACCGGCCCTGATCGACACCCCAGGGGCCGACGTCATACTGATCGACGGCCGCCGCGACCTTCCCCATGTGCGGTCCCTCTGCCAGCTGCTGCGGTCCACCGGACCGGGCTGCCCGCTGCTGCTGGTGGTCACCGAGGGCGGACTGGCCGCCGTCACCGCCGACTGGGGCGTCGACGACGTGGTGCTGGACACCGCGGGCCCGGCCGAGGTGGAGGCGCGGCTGCGGCTGGCGATGGGCCGCCAGCAGAGCACCGCCGACAACGGCCCCACGGAGATCCGCACCGGGGACCTCTCGGTGGACGAGGCCACCTACAGCGCCAAGCTCAAGGGCCGGGTGCTGGACCTGACCTTCAAGGAGTTCGAGCTGCTGAAGTACCTGGCGCAGCACCCGGGCCGGGTCTTCACCCGCGCCCAGCTGCTCCAGGAGGTCTGGGGCTACGACTACTTCGGCGGTACGCGGACCGTGGACGTGCACGTCCGGCGGCTGCGCGCCAAGCTCGGCCCCGAGCACGAGTCGCTGATCGGCACCGTCCGGAACGTCGGCTACCGCTTCGTCGTGCCGGAGAAGGTGGAGCGGGCCGCGACGGAGGCCCAGGCGCGCGAGGACGCCGGGCAGAAGGCGAAGGGCGGCGCCGGCGGGCGGGGGGCCGCGCGTTCTTCCTCGTCGGGCGCCGGATCCGGGGCCGCACAGCCTGCCCGACGGTAGGACCGCCCGCGTAGACTGCCGCGCGTGGCCAAGGTGACGCGGGATGACGTAGCAAAACTGGCGGGGACTTCCACCGCCGTTGTCAGTTACGTCATCAACAACGGACCAAGGCCGGTCGCCCCGGCCACGCGCGAGCGGGTGCTCGCCGCCATCAAGGAGCTCGGCTACCGGCCGGACCGGGTGGCGCAGGCGATGGCGTCCCGCCGCACCGACCTCATAGGCCTGATCGTTCCGGACACCCGCCAGCCGTTCTTCGCGGAGATGGCGCACGCCGTCGAACAGGCCGCCTCCGAGCGCGGCAAGATGGTGCTGGTCGGCAACGCCAACTACGTCGACGAGCGCGAGGTGCACTACCTGCGCGCGTTCCTCGGGATGCGGGTGTCCGGGCTGATCCTGATCAGCCAGGGCCCCAGCGAGCACGCCGCCGCGGAGATCGACGCGTGGGACGCCCGGGTGGTGCTGCTGCACCGCCGGCCGGACGCCATCGACGACGTCGCGGTGATGACCGACGACATCTGGGGCGCGCAGCTGGCGACCCGTCACCTCCTGGAGCACGGCCACCCCTACGTCGCGTTCCTCGGTGGCACGGAGGAGACCCCGAAGTCCGGCGACCCGGTCACCGACCACGTCGAGGGCTGGCGGCGGGCCATGCTGGAGTCCGGCCGGTCGCCCGAGGGGCGCTACTACCAGGCCCCGTACAACCGCTACGACGCCTACGAGATCGCGCTGCGGCTGCTGTCCGAGCCGGACCGCCCGCCGGCCATCATGTGCGCCACCGACGACCAGGCGATCGGCGTGCTGCGGGCCGCCCGCGAGCTGCGGATCGACGTCCCGGGCGAGCTGGCGGTGGCCGGCTTCGACGACGTCAAGGAGGCCGCGCTCACCGATCCGCCGCTGACGACGGTGGCCTCGGACCGGCAGGCGATGGCGCGGGCCGCGGTCGACCTGGTGCTGGACGACGGGCTGCGGGTGGTGGGGTCGCGCCGCGAGCGGCTGCGGCAGTTCCCGTCGCGGCTGGTGGTCCGGCGGTCGTGCGGGTGCGGCGCCTGACGACGGGGCCCGGCCCCTCCCCGGACGTCCTTATACCGGGCATACCGACTTCTGTCGGGTCTCTCAGGGCTCTCTCAGACGGTTCTCATGCGGCGGCAGCAGAGTCGTGGGCATGACCGAGAGCTACCGCCGCAGCGGCGATGAGATGCCCCAGGACCGGCCGTACGCCTACGGCTCCCCCTACGGCACCGGCCACGGCAGCGCCCCCGGCGCGTACGGGGGTGGCGACGTACCGCCGCCCCCGTACGTGCCGGGCATGGCGGAGGCGGGCGCTCCGGCGGCGCCGGAGCCGCGGCGCCGGGCCCGGCGGCCGGTCGCGCTGATCGCGGCGGTGGCACTGGCCTCCGGTCTGATAGGCGGCGGCAGCGCGGCGCTGATCGCCGGCGCCACGCAGCAGAGCAGCACCTCGGGCGGCGTCGCCACCCCGCTCGTCAACGCCGGGCAGAGCACCGGCAGCGGCACCGGTGTCGCGGGGGTGGCCAAGGCGGTCAGCCCGGCCATCGTGGAGATCAAGGCGCAGACGGCGGACGGCGAGTCCACCGGCTCGGGCGTGGTGATCACCAGCAACGGCGAGATCGTCACCAACAACCACGTGGTGTCCGGTTCGCGCACCGTCAGCGTCACGTTCAGCGACGGCAGCAAGAAGACCGCGACGGTCGTCGGCACCGACCCCGACAAGGACCTCGCGCTGATCAAGGTGACCGGCGGCAAGGGGCTCACGCACGCGGTGCTCGGCGACTCCAGCAAGCTCGTGGTCGGCGACCCGGTCGTCGCGATCGGCTCGCCGGAGGGCCTCACCGGCTCGGTGACCAGCGGTATCGTCTCCGCGCTCAACCGCGATGTGACGGTCCCCAAGGAGGGCGGCCAGAGCCAGGACCAGGGGCAGGGGCAGGGCCGGGGCCGCGGTTCCTTCGGCGGTGGCGGCTGGCCGTTCGAGTTCGGCGGCAACCAGTACAACGGCGACACCGGCTCGTCCAAGACCACCTACAAGGCGATACAGACCGATGCCGCGCTCAACCCGGGCAACTCCGGCGGCGCCCTGATCAACATGCAGGGGCAGATCGTCGGCATCAACGCGGCCATGTACTCCCCGAGTTCGTCGGACAGCAGCCAGGCAGGCAGCGTCGGCCTCGGCTTCGCGATCCCGATCAACACCGTCAAGGCCGATCTCGACGCGCTGCGCGGCGGCGGCAGCGGCGGGGGGAACAGCGGGGTCTGAGCCGGGCCCTGGCCGGGACCGGCACCGGCCGGCGGCTGTCCACAGGCGGTTGTCCACAGGGCGTCCGCCGGCGCGGCATCCGTGTCAGGCTGAAGCCAGAAAGGTCCCGCCGGCCGTCCGCACACGCACCCCGAGGTAGTCACGCACATGAGCCCCGCCGAGCACGGTGATCACCCCGCCCGCATCCTGATCGTCGACGACGAGCCCGCGGTCCGCGAGGCACTGCAGCGTTCGCTCGCCTTCGAGGGGTACGGCACCGACCAGGCCGTCGACGGTCTGGACGCGGTGGAGAAGGTCGCCGCCTACGACCCCGAACTGATCGTGCTGGACGTGCTGATGCCGCGGATGGACGGGCTGACCGCCGCCCGCCGGCTGCGGGCGGGCGGGGTGACCGTGCCGATCCTGATGCTGACCGCCCGGGACACCGTCGGCGACCGCGTCACCGGCCTGGACGCCGGCGCCGACGACTACCTCGTCAAGCCCTTCGAGCTGGACGAACTGCTGGCCCGGATCCGCGCCCTGCTGCGCCGCAGCTCCTACGGGGCGGCCGCCGGCGCCGCCCGCCCCGACGAGGGCGAGATCCTCGGCTTCGCCGACCTGCGGATGAATCTGGCCACCCGCGAGGTCACCCGCGGCCACCGGCCCGTCGAGCTGACCCGCACGGAGTTCACGCTCCTGGAGATGTTCCTGGCCCATCCCCGGCAGGTGCTCACCCGCGAGCAGATCCTCAAGGCCGTCTGGGGCTTCGACTTCGAGCCGACCTCCAACTCCCTGGACGTGTACGTGATGTACCTGCGCCGCAAGACGGAGGCCGGCGGCGAGCCGCGGCTGGTCCACACCGTGCGCGGGGTGGGTTACGTGCTGCGGCTGGAGGGCGGCGCGGAATGAGCGGTACCGACGACGCCCACGCGGCATCCGGAGCGGGGGAGGCCCCCGGCGGCGCGCCCCACGGCGGGGGCGGCCCCGGCGACGGCCCCCGGGCCGACGCCCACCGCACCGCTTCCGGGCACGGCACGAGCGGTGCGGGCGGGGCGCGCCCACCGGGCGGCTCCTTCGGCCTGACGCGGTTCCACCAACTCCCTCTGCGCTCCCGGCTGGCGCTGCTCACCGCGGTCGCGGTCGCCTTCGCGGTGGCGCTGTCCGCCGCCGCCTGCTGGCTGATCACCCGCGACCGGCTCACCGAGCAGCTCGACACCACCCTGAGCACGGTCGAGGTGAACTCCGACTACGTCCAGGCGATCAGCGCCGACTGCGCCGGCACCCCGTTGAACGTCCGCTTCCAGCCCACCCCGTACACCATCCAGCTGGTCTCCCCGTCCGGCTATGCGTGCACCTCGCCCGGCAAGGTGCACATCGCCGCGCAGCGCGTGGACCAGGAGGTCGCCGCCGGGCGGCTGACCGGCGCCGTCCACACCGCCAAGGACGAGAACGGCACCGCGATGCGGGTCTCCACCGTCCCCTACCGCGGCCCGATCACCGACGCCCGGGGGAACCGCCTGGCGATCTCCGTGGCCGCGCCGATGGACCAGGTCACCGATCCGCTCAACCACCTCGCGCTGGTGCTGCTGGTGGTCGCCGGGGTCGGGGTGCTGGGCGCGGCGACCGCCGGCCTGTGGGTGGCCCGGGCGGCGCTCAAGCCCGTCGACCGGCTCACCGCCGCCGTCGAGCACGTCGCCCGCACCCAGGACCTCGCCATCCGCATCCCCACCGACGGCGAGGACGAAATCGCCCGCCTCTCCCGGTCGTTCAACGCCATGACCGC
The DNA here is from genome assembly GCF_044754325.1 of Streptomyces sp. NPDC093097. NCBI lineage: Bacteria > Bacillati > Actinomycetota > Actinomycetes > Kitasatosporales > Streptomycetaceae > Streptomyces > Streptomyces sp. NPDC093097. The sequence continues at coordinate 494,210 of NZ_JBIVOW010000002.1, read as the reverse complement.
CGCGCTGGCCGCCTCCCGCGACCTCCAGCAGCAGCTGATCGCGGACGCCGGCCACGAGCTGCGCACGCCCCTGACGTCCCTGCGGACCAACATCGACCTCCTGGAGCGCAGCGAGCGCTCCGGCCGCCAGATCCCGCCCGCGGACAAGGAGGCCCTGCTGACGTCGGTGAAGGCCCAGATGGGCGAGTTGGCGGCGCTCATCGGCGATCTCCAGGTCCTCTCCCGCCCCCCGGAGACGGGCACCGGCGGCGGCACCGCATCCGTCCGCGTGGTCGCCCTCCACGACGTCGTCGGCTCCGCGCTGGAACGGGCCCGGCTGCGCGGCCCCTCCCTCACCCTCAGCGCCGACCTCGATCCGTGGTACGTCCGCGCCGAGCCGTCCGCGCTGGAGCGGGCGGTGGTCAACCTCCTCGACAACGCCGTGAAGTTCAGCCCGTCCGGTGGCACGATCGAGGTCCGCCTCGCGGGCGGCGCACTGACCGTCCGCGACCACGGCCCCGGCATCCCGCCCGACGAACTCCCGCACGTCTTCGAGCGGTTCTGGCGCTCTCCCTCCGCGCGGAGCCTGCCCGGCAGCGGCCTCGGCCTGTCCATCGTGGCCCGCACGGCAGAGCAGGCCGGCGGCGGCGTCCGCCTGCGCAACGCCCCCGGCGGCGGCACGGAGGCCCTCCTGACCCTCCCGGGCGCCCCCACCCCGCCCCCGGACATACCCGAGACGGCGGCCGCGGAGCCGACGGACGGCACCGACCCGGAGCGCTGAGCGGGGCGGGAGGAGGGGCTGAGCGAGGCCCGCGGGTCCTGGCCGGGGCCGGAGCACCGGGCGGAGCCGGAGGGGGCGGAGGGGCCGAGCGAGGGGCCTGCCCCCGGGGCTACGGGGCTGGCCTCGGGCTTATGGGCCTGCCCCCGGGCTTACGGGCCTGCCCCCGGGCTCATGGGGCTGGCCGGAACCACCGATACCGCCGTCCCCCGCCCCGGAGCCCGGCGGTTCCTGCCGCCGGGCTCCGGAGGAGAAGACGCGTCTACTTCTTCTTCGCGGCGTCGCCGAACGGCAGGTCGGCGCCGGTCAGATCGGCGCGGATGCCGTCGCTCTCCACGGAGACGTTGCGCAGCCGCACGTCCCCCGGCGTCTTCGGGAGCTGGAAGGCGAGCGACAGCTGGTCGGCGAGCTGGGGCTTCGTCAGGCCGGTGAGGGCGCCGAGCATCTTCGGGTCGATGCCGACCTTCTGGAGCAGCCAGGGGTGGTCCATCACGACGTCGACGAGGTTGACCGTCATCAGCTGGTGGATGAAGCGCGGCGAGCCGATCAGGTCGTGCAGCTTGTCGTCGTCGCGCAGGGCTGCGTCGATGTACTCCTGCGGGATGCCGATCCGCTGGGCGATGGCCGGGATGCTGAGCATCGACTTGATCTTGGCGGCCTGCCGGCTGAGCTCGGTGGCGCCCTTCTGGGTCAGTTGCAGGCCCTCGCCCTCGCCGGTGCCCGGGCGGTAGACCGCGACGTCGCCGATGTCCAGCTGCATCTTCCCGATCTGGGTGGCGATCCCCCGGTCGCCGTTGCGCTGGATACGGGCTTCGGCGTGGACGCGCAGGGTGTGCCCGGCGAGCGGCAGTTCGCCGACCGCGCGCACCTGGTTGTGGCCCAGCGCGCTGAACTTCACCTGGGAGGCGCCCAGTTCGCGGTTCATGTCGTCGAAGGTGAGCAGCACGCTGCCGTGCATCTGGCCGATGGTGGCGCCCTTGATGGCGCTCGGCAGATCGCCGTCGAGCCGGATGTCCTGCGCCGTCGCCGACACCTTCGCCAGCGAGACGCGGTCGGCGGCGACGTCCGGGATCACCACGTCTACCTGGTCCAGCCGCTTGTCGAGGACCTGGGTGAGGAACGGGAAGCCGTGGATGTCCACCTCGGGGCGGGCGTGCAGCTTCAGCGCCTTCTGCACCTCCTGCTCGGCCTTGGTCTGCGCGTACAGCACGGCGAACCGGTCGCCGAGGGCGAGCATCCCCGCGCAGGCCGCCAGCGCGACCAGCGCCTTGACGGTGCGCGGGACGGCCGCGAAACGGCTGATGCCCCGCTTCAGCCTCCGGTGGTTCGGGGGCTGCCAGGCGTCGTCCTTGTCGTCCGCGCGCAGGCCCAGGCCCAGCGGATCATCGCTGTCGTCCCGCTCGTTCAGGTAGGTGCGCCGTAGGGGAGAAGGCTCGTACGCGTCTGCGTGGTCGGCCGCCGACTGCGATCCGTGCGGCGGGTCCGGATCGGCGAGTGCGGCCAGATCCGCGTACGGGTTGGGGTTGATCGGCGGGAGCTCTGCGGTGTCGCCCTGCGGGCCGTCCCGGCCCTCGGCTGTGTGGGGCGGTTCCCCGGCCTCGGAAGCGGAGGCGGAGGCGTGGGGGCCGTCCGGGGATGAGGGTGAAGATATGCGTATGGGGGATCGCATTCGCACATCCCACCACGGGCGGGACCGGGGAGCGCAAGTCCAGCTCACGGAATGTGAGATACGCGAAAGTTATCCTGCGCTCCTTGGGAAAAACTTGCCGCGCCCAAGGGGAACCCAGCCGCGCTGACGACCGTCTGAAGGCCTGTCATGTGGCCGGTGCGACGTCGCCGGCGGACCCCGTGAGGGGGCGACCGGAGCGCCCGGTCATCCCAACTCCCCGCTCCCGGTGAGAGTTCCCGCCGACGTTCCCCGTTCTGTCGCCCGCCCGCCCGTCGTCCGGACGCATGCGGTCCGCGCTTCCGGCCCGCAGCGGACCTTCCTCCGCTGCACCAACTCCACGCGCCGCGCCACCAGTTGGGCCCCGGCGTCCGCCTGAGGGGGCGGACGGCCGGGGCCGCGTGGTGCGATCAGCGCAGGGCCGTCGTCACTTCACCACCGTGATGCGGTCCGCCTTCGGCGGGGCCAGGGGGCTGGACGGCGTCGAGTGGGCCGTCAGGTAGGCGGTGAGGGCGTCGAGGTCGGAGGGGCCGACGTAGGGGTTGGTGCCCTGCTTGAGGGCGGGGAAGCCGTCGCCGCCGCCGGCCAGGAACTCGTTCATGGCGACCCGGTAGGTCTTGGCGGGGTCCAGGGGGGTGCCGTTGAGCTTGACGGTGTCGGTGACGACGCGGGCGGCGCCGGACTTGGACATGTCGAGCGTGTAGGTGAGGCCCCGGGAGATCTGGAGGATCTTCGGGGACGCCTCGTTGGGGCCGCTGACCTGCTGCTGGAGGGCGGCCAGGAGCTGCGCGCCGGTCAGGTCGACGGCATGCGTCATGTTGGTGAACGGCTGGACGGTGAACGCCTCGGCGTAGGTGACGACGCCGTCGCCCTCCTTGCCCGACGCCTTGTAGGCGAGGTCGGAGCGGATGCCGCCGGGGTTCATCAGCGCGAGTTGGGCGCCGCCCTTGCCGGGGTCCGCGGTGGCCTCCTGCTGGGCGTCGGCGATCAGGTCGCCAAGGGGTTCCTCGGGGGTGCCGGCGCCGCGGCCGCTGATGTCGGCGGAGATATAGCCGACCGGCTTGTCGGCGACGGGGGCGGCCAGCGTGTTCCAGCGGGCGATCAGGGACGTCATGTCCGGCGCCTTGGGCTGGGTGCGGTCCACGACGTGGTTGACCGCGTGCGCACCGCGGACCGCGGTGCGGACGATGTCGTGGGTGCGGCGGTCGTAGGTGAGGGTGGTGTCGGTGTAGAGGCGGCCGTAGGAGGCGGCCGAGGTGACCGTGCGGGGGTGGCCGGCCGGGTCCGGGACGGTGCAGGTGTAGGACTGGTGGGTGTGGCCGGTGACCAGCGCGTCCACCTTCGGGCTGATGCGCTTGGCGATGTCCACGATCGGGCCGGAGATCCCCGCGCCCGGACCGGGGCTGTCGCAGTCGTAGTTGTACGAGGTGGAGGCCGGCATGCCGCCCTCGTGGATGAGCGCGACGATCGCCTTGACGCCCTGGCGGTCCAGGACCTTGGCGTACTTGTCGATGGTGGCGACCTCGTCGTGGAAGGTCAGGCCCTTGACGCCCTCGGCGTTGACGATGTCCGGGGTGCCCTTGAGCGTCACGCCGATGAAGCCGATCTTGACGCCCTTGTGCTGCCAGACCGTGTACGGCTTGAGGATCGGCTTGCCGGTCTTGTCGTCGGTGACGTTGGCGGCAAGGTAGGGGAAGGCGGCGCCCTGGAAGGTCTTGCCCTTCTCGTAGCAGCCGTCCTTGGGGTGGCAGCCGCCGCGCTGCATGCGCGTCAGTTCCGTACGGCCCTCGTCGAATTCGTGGTTGCCGACGGAGGTGACGTCGAGGCCGAGCTTGTTCATCGCCTCGATGGTCGGCTCGTCGTGGAAGAGGCCGGAGAGCAGCGGGCTGGCGCCGATCATGTCGCCGGCCGCCGCGGTGACGGAGTACGGGTGGCCCTTGCGGGCGGTGCGCAGGGACTGCGCCAGGTACTCGACGCCGCCGGCCGGGACGGTCTTCTTGGTGCCGTCGGCCCCGAGCTCCTCGACGGTGCCGGAGGAGCCCTGCGGCGGTTCGAGGTTGCCGTGGAAGTCGTTGAAGGAGAGCAGCTGGACATCGACCGTGGAGGCCGGGCGGTGCCCGCTGTCGGCCCCGGCGGGCGCGGCGGTGGCGGTCAGGGTGACGCCCGCCGCGGTGGCGAGCACGGCGGCGCCGGCGGCCAATCTCCGTCCGAGACGGCTCCGTTGAGATGTCGGTGACATGGTTCCCCTCCGTGGCTGGTGCTGAGCGGAGGGCAGCTTATTGTCGACGCGCGTAGAGGGGTAGGGGGTGGAGGCTTACGACTCGGTGACCGTGCGGTGGCGGGGCCGGCCGGGGCCGCGTCCGCGGTACCCGCGCCGCACGGGGACGGCGTCGTACGCTTCACACATGACTGACGCTGCACAGGAGATGGGCCGGACGGGCCGCCGGATCCAGGTGGCCGACGCACTCGCGCCGGAAGGGGCCGCGGCCGTCCTTGAACTGATCGAACGGGCCGCGCGGGCGGACGGGCAGCCGGCCGTGTCCGAGCAGGGCCGCCTCCAACTGCGGGGCGGCCGGCGGGAGGGCGTACGGCATCTGCTGGTGTACGCGCCGGGGGAGGACGGTGAGCAACTGGTCGGGTACGGACAGCTGGAGGACACCGACCCGGTGGAGGCGCCGGCCGCCGAACTGGTCGTCCACCCGGGGTACCGCGGCCGCGGCCACGGCCGGGCGCTGGGCGGCGAACTGCTGGCCCAGTCCGGGCGCCGGCTGCGGGTGTGGGCGCACGGCGGGCATCCGGCCGCCCGGCATCTGGCGCAGACGCTGGGGCTGACGATGTTCCGGGAACTGCGGCAGATGCGGCGGCCGCTGGCCGACCTGGACCTGGCGGAGCCGGCGCTGCCGGAGGGGGTGACGGTCCGGACCTTCCAGCCGGACACCGACGACGCGGCCTGGCTGGAGATCAACGCGGCGGCCTTCGCGCACCACCCCGAGCAGGGCTCCCTGGCCCAGCGCGACCTGGACGACCGCAAGGCCGAGCCGTGGTTCGATCCCAAGGGCTTCTTCCTCGCCGAGAAGGACGGCCGGCTGATCGGCTTCCACTGGACGAAGGTGCACGCCGAGGAGGGCCTGGGCGAGGTGTACGTCCTCGGGGTGCGGCCGGGCGCGCAGGGCGGCGGCCTGGGCAAGGCGCTGACCGCGATCGGGCTGCGGCACCTGGCAGCGCAGGGGCTGGCGACGGTGATGCTCTACGTGGACGCGGACAACGTGCCCGCGGTGACGGTCTACGAGCGACTGGGCTTCGTCACGCACGAGACGGATCTGATGTACCGGTCGGAGACCTGAGGGGCGGCACCGGACGGTGTGTGGCGGGGCGGGCCGGGCGGTCCGCCCCGCCACGTTTTTCACGGTGCGGTGGGCTGCTCCTGCCGGGCGCGCCACTCGCGCGCCAGCATCGCGTAGATCACCTCGTCGCTCCATTCGCCGTCGAGGAACTCGTTCTCCCGCAGATGGCCCTCGCGGCGCATGCCCAGGCGCTCCAGCAGTCGGGCGGAGGCGGTGTTGCGGCCGTCCAACTCGGCCTGGATGCGGTGCAGTCCGAGCTCTTCGAAGCCCAGCCTGAGCAGGGCGCGGGCGGCCTCGGTGGCGTAGCCGCGGCCGGCGTGCTCGGGGTTGAAGACGTAGCCGATGTCGCCCTGGCGGTGCTCGTGGCGGGTGTAGAAGAAGGTGACGTCGCCGACCAGAGTGCCGGTGTCGCGGTGGACGACGGCGAGCTGGAGGAAGTCGCCGGACGCCGTCAGCGTCGTGCGGGTCGCCTTGTCGGCGACCGAGGCGCGGGAGCCGGCCTCGTCGTGCGGGCCCCAGTAGAGGTAACGGCAGACCTCGGGCCGACGCTGGTAGGCGTAGATGGCCGCGAAGTCGTCGTGGCGGACGGGGCGGAGGTCCAGGCGCTCGGTGCGCAGCGGATAGGCGGGGGCGAACGGGAGCGTGGGCAGCGGCGCCATGGCGGGCGTGGAAGGTCTGGGCACGGCTCCAGCGTAGGGAGCGGGGGCGGGCGGCGCAGCGGACTTTTGCGGAGCCGGGGGCGGCCTCCGCCCGGCTTTCGGTGCGGTGCCCCGATGAGCGGCCGCGAAGATCGCCGGGCGCCGGAGCGGACGGAAAATACCCGGCGGTAGCTCCCCGCTTGCCTGGCCGCCATGTCCGCTTCACCGGCGATTCAATATCGCTTGCAAGCATCACTGAATGCAGCCCGCTGTGCCGAACGTCCCGAACCCGCGGCTCGAAGTCGTGCCGCCGCTGTCTCCCGGCGCGCCTGGAACGGCCCGAGCGCGGAACAATAAGGACATGAACCAGCAGCGCAGCGCTCAGGCCCCGGCCCAGCCCGAGACGCCGCCCCAGGAAACGCCGAGGACGGCGGGTCCCTCGGTGCAGCCGTCGGTGGGCTCGATCGCTGCACACCGCCCCAACGCCGTCCGCCACACCCTCCCCGGGCTGGAGCCCGACCTGGACGCCGATCCGGACGCGTACGAGGACCACGGCGTCCCGGGCGCGAACGGCGAGGAGCTGCCCAGCGGGCGCTTCCTGGACCGGGAGCGCAGCTGGCTGGCGTTCAACGAGCGGGTGCTGGAGCTGGCCGAGGACCCGGCCACCCCGCTCCTGGAGCGGGCCAACTTCCTGGCGATCTTCGCCAGCAACCTGGACGAGTTCTTCATGGTCCGGGTCGCCGGCCTCAAGCGGCGGATCGCGACCGGGGTCGCCACCCGCTCCGCCTCCGGGCTCCAGCCCCGGGAGGTGCTGGACCTGATCTGGACCAGGTCCCGCGAGCTGATGGCCCGGCACGCCGCCTGCTACCAGCAGGACGTCGCCCCGGAACTCGCCGACCAGGGCATCCACCTCATCCGCTGGCCCGAACTGACCGAGAAGGAGCAGGCCCGGCTGTTCACGCTGTTCCGGCAGCAGATCTTCCCGGTGCTGACCCCGCTGGCGGTCGATCCCGCGCACCCCTTCCCCTACATCTCCGGGCTGTCGCTGAATCTGGCCGTGGTGGTCCGCAATCCGGTCAGCGGCCACGACCACTTCGCCCGGGTGAAGGTCCCGCCGCTGCTCTCCCGTTTCCTGGAGGCGTCCCCGCAGCGCTACGTGCCCATCGAGGACGTGATCGCAGCGCACCTGGAGGAGCTGTTCCCGGGGATGGAGGTGCGGGCGCACCACATGTTCCGGGTGACCCGCAACGAGGACCTGGAGGTGGAGGAGGACGACGCCGAGAACCTCCTCCAGGCCCTGGAGAAGGAGCTGATGCGGCGGCGCTTCGGGCCGCCCGTCCGGCTGGAGGTCGAGGAGACCATCGACCCGGCCGTGCTGGACCTGCTGGTGCAGGAGCTGAAGGTCTCCGAGGCCGAGGTCTACCCGCTGCCGGGACCGCTGGACCTGACCGGTCTGTTCGGCATAGGGGCGCTGGACCGGCCGGAGCTGAAGTACCCCAAGTTCGTGGCGGGCACCCACCGTGACCTGGCGGAGGTGGAGTCGGCCTCCGCGCCCGACGTCTTCGCCGCGCTGCGTGCCCGCGACGTCCTGCTGCACCACCCCTACGACTCGTTCTCCACCTCGGTGCAGGCGTTCCTGGAGCAGGCCGCGGCCGACCCGAACGTGCTCGCCATCAAGCAGACCCTCTACCGCACCTCCGACCACTCCCCGATCGTGGACGCCCTGATAGACGCCGCGGAGTCCGGCAAGCAGGTGCTCGTCCTGGTGGAGATCAAGGCGCGCTTCGACGAGCAGGCCAACATCAAGTGGGCCCGCAAGCTGGAGGAGGCGGGCTGCCACGTCGTCTACGGCCTGGTGGGGCTCAAGACGCACTGCAAGCTGTCCCTGGTGGTGCGCCAGGAGGGCGAGACGCTGCGCCGGTACTCCCATGTGGGCACCGGCAACTACCACCCCAAGACGGCCAGGCTGTACGAGGACCTGGGGCTGCTGACCGCGGACCCGCAGGTGGGAGCCGACCTCTCCGACCTCTTCAACCGGCTCAGCGGCTACTCCCGGCGGGAGACCTACCGCCGGCTGCTGGTGGCGCCCACCTCGCTGCGCGACGGGCTGGTCCAGCGGATCAACAAGGAGGCCGCGCACCACCGGGCGGGCCGCCCCGCCTACGTCCGCATCAAGGTCAACTCGATGGTCGACGAGGCGGTCATCGACGCGCTCTACCGGGCCTCGCAGGCCGGTGTGCCGGTCGACGTCTGGGTGCGCGGCATCTGCGCGCTGCGCCCCGGGGTCCCCGGGCTGAGCGAGAACATCCGGGTGCGCAGCGTCCTCGGCCGCTTCCTGGAGCACTCCCGGGTCTTCGCCTTCGGCAACGGCGGCGAACCCGAGGTGTGGCTGGGCAGCGCCGACATGATGCACCGCAACCTCGACCGGCGGATCGAGGCACTGGTGCGGGTCACCGACCCGGCCCACCGGGCGGCGCTGAACCGGCTGTTGGAGACCGGAACGTCGGACACCACCTCGTCCTGGCACCTGGGCCCGGACGGCGACTGGACCCGGCGGGCGGTGGACGCGGACGGCGCGCCGCTGCGGAACGTACAGGAAATGCTCATTGACGCCCGGAGGCGCCGGCGTGGCCCAGCGACATGACCAGCCGGCCGGGGGGCCGCGGCCCGGTCTTCTCGGAACCGGCGGGGGAAGCGGAAGCGGAATCGGATACGAACCCGGCCCGGCGCCGGGGGCCCGTGCGGCAGTAGTGGACGGGCCGGGGGACGGTGTGTACGGGGACGGGGTGTACAGGCAGGCGCTCTACGGGGCGGACGGCGGAGCGCACCGGGCGGGGCGCGCGGGATACGGGGACGAGGTGCCCTACGGGCCCGACGACGGCCCCGGTGCCGCCGGGCCCGCGCTCGCCGGGCGGTCGGCCGAGGAGGTGCTGGCCGGCTATCTGCACCGGCAGTCCGGGGAGTTCCTGCGCAGCCTGCGGCTCCACCGGGAGGCCGGCCCGGACGCGGCGGGCGCGGGCGAGGCGGCCTGGCTGCTGCGCCGCGCCGCCCGCCGGATCAGCGCCACGCTGCACACCTTCCGGCCGCTGACCGAGGAGGTCTGGGCCGATCAACTCAGCGCCGAACTGGGCTGGTTGAGCGGCACCCTGGCCCGTGAGCAGGCGTGCGGGGCGCGCCGGGACCGGCTGATGGGGGCGCTTGCGCGGCTGACCGGACGGGGCGAGCGGACCGAGCGTCCGGCGGAGCGCGGCGGCCGGGGGGCCCGGACCGGACGGGGCGGCCGGCCGGCCGCGTCCGACGCGGTGACCGCCATCGTCCCGGCCGCCGCCACCGATCCGGACGCCGAGAGCGCGCTCTCGGCCGGCGCGGCCCGAGCCGGGGCGCTGCTCGACCGGCAGCTGACCCTCGCCCGTGCGCGGGCGCACTCCGCGGCCCTCCAGGCGCTCGGCTCGTCCCGCTTCCACGCCGTCGCCGACGCGCTCGCGGTGCTCGCCTCCGAGGCGCCGCTGGCCCGCCGGGCCGCCGACGCGTCCGCCGCCGAGGCCCTGCCGCCGCTCGCCGAGCAGGCGCACCGGCGGCTCGCCGAGGCGGTCGCCACCCTGCCGCTGGCCCGCGCCGGCCACCCGTACAACGCCGGGGCGCTCGCCGCCGAGCACCGCCAGGACGCGCCCTGGCACCAGGTGCGGCTGCTGGTCCGGCTGAGCCACTACGCCCAGGAAGTCGTCGGCCCGGACGCGATCGACCCCCGGCTGATCGAGTCCGGCCGGGCCCTGACGCAGCACCGGGACGCCGCCGAGGCCGCGACCGCGGCCGCCACGGCGGCCCGTACGCCGCGGATCGCGCCGGCCACCGCGTACGCGCTGGGCGTGCTCCATGCCGACCAGCGGCACGAGGTCGAGGCGGCCCGGTACGCCTTCGGCCGGGTGTGGCTGCCGGGGCCGGCCGGCGAGCGCGGCGTCTGAACGGGACAGGAGGGGGCGCGATGGGCAGGACGGCGGGCCGCGAGGGCGGCGGGGCGAGCGGGGACCGGGCACCGGCGACCAGGCCGGTGCGGGCGGCGGGCTGCGTGCTGTGGCGCCGCGCGCCGGCGGGCGAGGGGATCGAACTGGCCCTGGTCCACCGGCCGAAGTGGGACGACTGGTCCCATCCCAAGGGCAAGGTGAAGCCGCGGGAGGACGCGCGGGCGGGCGCGCTGCGCGAGGTGCTGGAGGAGACCGGCATGACCTGCGCGCCGGGCCCGGAGCTGCCCACCGTCCGCTACCGGGTCGGCGCCCGCCCCAAGGAGGTCCGCTACTGGGCGGCCGAGGCCACCGGCGGCGGATTCGTCCCCAACAAGGAGGTGGACCGCCTCCTGTGGGTGTCACCGGACGTGGCCCGCGAGGTGCTCACCCAGGATCGCGACAAGGACCTGGTGGCGGCCCTGCTGGCCACGCTGCCCGAGAGGGCCGGGGACACGGGGGAGGGACCGGGCGGGAACGGCTGACCGGCCGGCGGAACCCTCCGTTCCGGAACGGGCCCGGGGCGTGCCAGGCGCCGCACGGCAGGTGCCGGTATGGCGACCCGCCCTACGCCGGCCCGCCCCCGCGCGGGGCCAGCGCCTCCCACCGCACCGTGACCTCGCCCTGGCGCCGCCGGCGCGGGTCCCCGGCCAGGGGCCAGTCCGCCGCCAGGGAGGCGACGGCGGCGCGCCACCGCTGCCGGGCGCCCAGCGCACCGAGCGGGGCGGCGCTCGCCCAGGCGCGGTCGAAGTCGCGCAGGAAGGCGTGCACCGGCTCGCCCGGCACATTGCGGTGGATCAGCGCCTTGGGAAGGCGTTCGGCCAGGTCGGAGGGGGTGTCGAGGGAGCCGAGCCGGGTCGCGAAGGTGACCGTGCGGGGGCCCTCGGGGCCCAGCGCGACCCAGACGTGCCGCCGCCCGATCTCGTCGCAGGTGCCCTCGACCAGCAGCCCGCCGGGCGCCAGGCGGGCGCACAGCCGCGCCCAGACGGCCGCGACCTCGTCCTCGTCGTACTGGCGCAGCACGTTGGCGGCCCGGATGAGGACCGGGGCGCGACCGGGCGGGCCGGGCAGCGGCACCTCGAAGCCGCCGTGGACGAAGTCCAGCCCGGCGCGGGCATAGGGGAGGGCGGCGGCGACCCGGGCCGGGTCGATCTCGATGCCGACGACGCGGGCGTCCGGCCGCGCGGTGCGCAGCCTGGTGAGCAGCTCCAGCGCCGTCCACGGGGCGGCGCCGTACCCGAGGTCGACGGCGACCGGGTCGGCGCTGCGGCGCAGTTCCGCGCCGTGCTCGGCGGCGATCCAGCGGTCCATGCGGCGCAGCCGGTTGGGGTTGGTGGTGCCGCGGGTGGCGTTTCCGACCGGCCGGGAGGGCGCGGGTGCCGGGACGGCGGCGGTGCGGGGGGCGGAAACGGAGGAGCGGCGGGCCATGCATCGAGGGTAGGGGGTCGCGGCGGGACGGCCGGCCGCGCGACCGGGGGGTCGGGTTCCGGTGCCCGCGTCACGCTTTGGCAAAGTACGAAGAAAGTTCGAAGGCGGCGGACCGTACGGAAATGCATCGGGGTCCGGCGTTGTTGCAGGGGGGCGGAGGCGAGCGCCCGCCTCGCCGAGGAGGTAGCTCGAGTTGAGCCACTACGTGTCCAGGCTCCGCAGCCGGCCCCATGGCCAGTTCGCGGGCCCGTCGCGCTTGCGGCTGCCCGGAGGGGCCCGGCGCCCCCGCCGGGTGGCGATGCTCAGTGTGCACACCTCACCGCTCCACCAGCCCGGCACCGGCGACGCCGGCGGGATGAACGTCTACATCGTCGAGCTGGCCAAGAAGCTCGCCGCGGCCGGTATCGAGGTGGAGATCTTCACCCGCGCCACCTCCGCCGCCCTCCCGCCCGCCGTCGAGCTGGCCCCCGGCGTCCTGGTGCGGCATGTGGCCGCCGGCCCGTACGAGGGGCTGGCCAAGCAGGAGCTGCCGGCCCAGCTGTGCGCCTTCACCCACGGCGTGATGCAGGCATGGGCGGGCCACCGCCCCGGCTACTACGACCTGGTCCACTCCCACTACTGGCTCTCCGGCCACGTCGGCTGGCTCGCCGCGGACCGCTGGCGGGTCCCCCTCGTGCACGCCATGCACACCATGGCCAAGGTCAAGAACGCCGCGCTGGCCGCCGGCGACGCCCCCGAGCCGGCCGCCCGGGTCATCGGCGAGACCCAGATCGTCGAGGCCGCCGACCGCCTGATAGCCAACACCGCCGACGAGGCGGAGGAGCTGGCCCGGCACTACGACGCCGATCCCGACAAGATCGCGGTGGTTCACCCCGGCGTCAACCTCGACCGGTTCCGGCCGCAGACCGACGAGGGCGCCGGTGACGTCGCCGCGAGCCGGGCCGCCGCCCGGGCCCGCCTCGGGCTGCCGCAGGACGCGGTCATCCCGCTCTTCGCCGGCCGCATCCAGCCGCTGAAGGCCCCGGACATCCTGCTGCGCGCCGCCGCCGCACTGGTCGAGACGGACCCCTCGCTCCGCTCCCGCCTGCTGGTCCCGGTGGTCGGCGGCCCCAGCGGCAGCGGCCTGGCCAGGCCCGAGGGCCTCCAGAAGCTCGCGGCCCGGCTGGGCATCGCCGATCTGGTGCGGTTCCGCCCGCCGGTCGGCCAGGAGCAGCTCGCCGACTGGTACCGCGCCGCGTCGGTGCTGGTCATGCCCTCGTACAGCGAGTCGTTCGGGCTGGTGGCGATCGAGGCCCAGGCGTGCGGCACCCCGGTCGTGGCCGCCGCCGTCGGCGGGCTGCCGGTGGCCGTGCGGGACGGCGTCAGCGGCTTCCTGGTCGCCGGCCACGACCCGGCCGACTACGCCCGTACGCTGCGCCGCTTCGTCGACGACGGGGCGCTGGCTGCCACCATGGGCACCGCCGCGGCCCGGCACGCCCAGTCCTTCGGCTGGGACACCGCCGCCGCCGCGACCGCCGACGTCTACACCGCCGCGATGCAGGAGCGCCGCCGTCACCTACGATCACTGCATGGGTGAGGAACGGCAGCCCTCCGGGGGCGAGCAGCAGGCGGCCGGCGCCGGTGCGGTGATCGAGCGCACCCTCAAGGACGCCGGCCTTGAGTGGGAGTCGCCGGCCGAGGGCAACTACGTCGTCACACTGCCCGGCACCCGCAAGCTCTCCACGACCTGCTCGCTGATCGTGGGCCGCCACTCGCTCTCCATCAACGCCTTCGTCGTCCGCCGGCCGGACGAGAACCACGAGGCGGTCCACCGCTGGCTCCTCGAACGCAACACCCGCCTCTACGGCGTCGGTTACGCCCTCGACGCCCTCGGCGACATCTACCTCGTCGGCAAGCTCCCGCTGGTCGCCGTCACCCCCGACGAGCTGGATCGGATCCTCGGCACCGTCCTGGAGAACGCCGACGGCAGCTTCAACACCCTGCTGGAGATGGGCTTCGCCTCGGCGATCCGCAAGGAGTACGCCTGGCGGACGGCGCGCGGGGAGTCCACCCGCAATCTGGCGGCGTTCGAGCGGCTGACGCGCGGCGACGCGGCGGAGCAGCCGGAGCCGCCGACCGGTCACGGCACGAAGCGCACCTGAGGGAAGCGCCCCGACGGACCGTCCAGCAGACGGCCGTCCCGGCCGCGCAGCCACCGGTCGAAGAAGGCGGTGACATAGGCCCGTTCGGCGGCCACCGCACGCCGGGGGGCCACGGTCCCGACCAGCTCCGCCAGGGCCGCCGGGGACAGCCCCGCCCGCCGGGCGGCCTGCGGGAGCAGCGCCTCCGCGTCGGTGTAGGTGGCGTGCCGGCCGCCGCGCAGCGTCAGGTCCCGCAGCCAGGTGCCGCGCGCCGCGCTGTGCCGCCAGGTCGCGTCCCAGGAGGCGACCGTGTGGTGGTCGTCCCCGGTCCCGCCCATCAGCATCAGCGGCCGGCCCACCCCGTCCCGCCCCACGGTGGACGGGTGGGACGGGTCGTCGTCGCGCTGGGTGTAGCCCAGCACCCCGTCCATGTCCACCGCCGCCCTGACCCGCGGGTCGTCGTGCAGTGCCTGCGCGGCGGTGAACCCGCCGGCGGACTGCCCGAACATCCCCACGGCGGCCAGGTCCAGCGCCCCGCGCAGGCCCACCGGCAGCGGCGACTGGGGCCCGCCGCGCGCCAGTTGACCGAGGACGAACCGGGCGTCGGCCACCCGCACCGCGCTGACCTTCTCCAGCAACGCGGTGATCCGGCCCGCCCGTTGGGCCTTCACCAACTCCTCCCGCAGCACGCTGCGCGCCACCCGGCCGTCCGGGAACTGCACGGCGGGGGCCTCGTAGGTGTGGTCCAGGGTCACCACCGCGTAGCCGCGGGAGGCGAGTTCGTCGCAGAGCGTGCTGCCGAACGCGCGAGGGTCGCCGGTACCGGGGGAGTAGAGGACCACCGGCAGCCGGCGTCCGTGCGGGCGGGCCACCGGGGCGCCCTGGTGCGCGTGGGTGAGGGTGGCGCCCCAGGCGACCCTGCCCGCGGGGACGCGGTCCGCGAGGCTGCCCAGCCGGTCGAACGCGGCGGCCTCGGCCGCGGTCAGCTGCGGCGCCCGCGGGAACCGCGCGGCGTCCCGGGTGGCGGGGTAGCGGACGCTCGCCATCAGCTCCCGGTGCGGCCGGCCGGCGACCCAGGGGTCGGGTCGCCGGTCGTCCGTCAGATGCAGCGAGACGGTGCCGACCGGATGCCGGCCGGTGGGTGCGGGGAGCACGAGCGCGGGCGCGGTGGCGAGCGCCATGGTCCGCGGCGCCGCGCCCCCGTTCGCGCCCCCGGCCGCCGTCCCGTTCGCCGCTCCCTCCGTCCCGTCCCCGATGCCCACCGCGACCCGCACCGCGAGCACCGCCACCGCCCCGATGCCCGCCACCCGCCACCACGCCCGAACGCCGCGGGGGGACCCCGCTCGTGCCGTGTTGCCCATCGCCTCTCCTCGTCCGCCGGTTCCCGAGGGCACGGCCCGCGCCTGACGCGCGTTCGCCGCCCGTACCGGCAACAGTCCCCGTTCCGACCGGCCCGATCGACCGTGCGCTCACCCGTCTTGGGGGTGTGGCCACCACGAAGACCCGGCGCGCCCCACGCCGACCCGCACGAAGGCCCCAGGACCTGCCGTCACGGGCCCGCCCTTCGGACAGACGACGGGGGAGTGAGGACAGGCCCTAGGACGAGGACGGGACTTCGCCCCGCCCGGTCTCGGCCCCGGCCCCGGCGCGTCCTTCGGCCGCCGGGGCACCGGATCGCTCCGGCCCGGTCTCCGCCCGCCCCGGCAGGTTGCGCAGCAGCAGCGCGTACCCGGCCGCGGCCACCGTCCCGACGACCGCGCAGCCGGCCCAGAGCACCCCGGGGCCGAAGTGGTCGATGACCGTGCCGCCCAGCAGCGGGGCGGTCAGCGAGGCGACGGACCAGGACAGCGAGTACATCCCCTGGTAGCGGCCGCGGCCGTGCCGCGGGGACAGGCGGACCACCAGGCCCATCTGCGTGGGCGAGTTGATGACCTCGCCGAGCGTCCAGACCGCGACCGTCACCGCGTACAGGGCGACCGACCCGGCCAGCGCCGTCAGCCCGAAGCCGTAGCCGGCGAGCAGCGCCGAGCCGATCAGCAGCAGGGCCGGGCTGCGGTGCTCGATGAAGCGGGTGACCGGGATCTGGAGCAGCACGATCAACGCCCCGTTGACGGCGATGACCAGCCCGAAGTCCGCGCTGGAGAAGCCCGCCAGCCCCATCGACACCGGCATCGACACATACGCCTGCTGGAAGATCAGCGCCAGCAGCAGGTTCAGCCCGACGACGGTCATGAAGCGCCCGTCGCGCAGCACCGTCAGCATCGAGATCCGCTCCGCGCCCGCCGCCTCGTCCGGTGCGTCCGCGGCCCCGCCGGCCGACGGGCGCGACTCGGGCAGGGTGAAGAACACCACCAGCGCACACGCCAGCACCAGCGTCGCCTCGCCCAGGAAGAGGGCCAGATAGCCGTGTTCGGCGATCAGCCCGGCGACGCTGGAGGAGATTGCGAAGCCGAGGTTGATCGCCCAGTAGTTCAGGGAGAAGGCGCGGATGCGGTCCTTGGGGGCGACGATGTCGGCCATCATCGCCTGCACCGCGGGCCGCGAGGCGCTGGAGGCCATCCCGACCAGGCAGGCCACCACGGCGATGGCCACCGGATCGGTCATGAACCCCAGCAGCGCCACGGACACCGCCGTGCACACCTGCGCCACCAGCATCGTCGGCCGCCGCCCGAGCCGGTCGGTGAGCACCCCCGCGCCCAGCGACGAGACCACCCCGCCGAGCCCGTACAGCGCGCCGACGAACCCGGCGTACGAGGCCGAGTAGCCGCGCTCGACGGTCAGATAGAGGGCCAGGAACGTGGCGACGAACGCCCCCAGCCGATTGATCAACGTGCTGGTCCACAGCCACCAGAACTGCCGGGGCAGACCGGAGACGCTCTCCACCGCGGCCCGCCGGAGCCGCGACCACCCCCGGCCCCCGAAGCCCTCTACGGACGCAGACATGACAAGGATCCCCCCTGGATACCGAACCGGACCGCACCGGACCGCGCCCCATGGACGCGCACCGACGACACCTGTAAGCGGTGAAGGCGACCTGCGCAAACTACAAACCGGAGGGTCGGACCGCCACCCGATTGACCGGAAGCGTCAAACGTCACCACCCCACCGCACCCCGGGTCTGTGCAGGTGACAGCCGCGCGACGGCCCGCGATCCGGCGTCGATTACGCTCGACGGCATGGCCACCGCACCGTACAAGCTGATCCTGCTCCGCCACGGCGAGAGCGAGTGGAACGCGAAGAACCTGTTCACCGGCTGGGTGGACGTCAACCTCAACGAGAAGGGCGAGAAGGAGGCGGTCCGCGGCGGAGAGCTGCTCAAGGAGGCCGGCCTGCTCCCCGACGTCCTGCACACCTCCCTCCAGAAGCGCGCCATCCGCACCGCGCAGCTGGCCCTGGAGGCCGCCGACCGCCACTGGATCCCGGTCCACCGCAGCTGGCGCCTGAACGAGCGTCACTACGGCGCGCTCCAGGGCAAGGACAAGGCGCAGACCCTGGCCGAGTTCGGCGAGGAGCAGTTCATGCTCTGGCGCCGCTCCTACGACACCCCGCCGCCCGCGCTGGAGGACGGCAGCGAGTTCTCCCAGAGCGGCGACCCGCGCTACGCGTCCATCCCGCCGGAGCTCCGCCCGAAGACCGAGTGCCTCAAGGACGTCGTCCTCCGGATGCTGCCGTACTGGTACGACGGCATCGTCCCGGACCTCATCGCCGGCCGCACCGTCCTGGTCGCCGCGCACGGCAACAGCCTCCGCGCCCTGGTCAAGCACCTGGACGGGATCTCGGACGCCGACATCGCCGGCCTGAACATCCCCACCGGCATCCCGCTCTCCTACGAGCTCGACGCCGACTTCCGCCCCCTCAACCCCGGTGGCACCTACCTCGACCCGGAGGCCGCCAAGGCCGCCATCGAGGCCGTCAAGAACCAGGGCAAGAAGAAGTAAGCCCGCATGCGCACGCCCCCTACCAGCGGTTTCTCCGCCGGTAGGGGGCGTGTTCGCGCTCCGGGGCCGTCGGCGGGCCGGGGCCGCGCGGTCACCGCGCCGTTGCCGTACCGCCGTGGGCGCGGGCCCTCAGCAGTTGCCGCCGCACTGGCACGGGCCGCCGGACTGGCAGCCGCAGCCGCACCCGGAGCCGCAGCCGCAGGCACCGAGGAGCGGGAGCAGCGGCCGGTCGACGGCCGTCGACTCGTCCTGGGACGCGGGGTTCGGGGAGTCCGCCATGAGTGCCATCCTTCGCCTCCTAGAGGTGACCTGGTGCTTATTGCATGCCCCGGTGCACAGGCGCGTCAACGGCGCGTGGGCGCACGTTACGCGCCCTCCACCGCCGTCGAGGGGGCGATCTCGTCGGCGTGCTCGCCGGTCACGAGGTAGACCACGCGCTTGGCCACGGAGACCGCGTGGTCCGCGAAGCGCTCGTAGTAGCGGCCCAGCAGGGTCACGTCCACGGCCGTCTCGATGCCGTGCTTCCAGCGGTCGTCCATCAGGTGCTGGAAGAGGGTGCGGTGGAGCAGGTCCATCGCGTCGTCGTCCTGCTCCAACTGGAGCGCGAGGTCGACGTCCTTGGTGATGATGACCTCGCCGGCCTTGGCCATCAGGCGCTGGGCCAGCTGCCCCATCTCCAGGATGGTGGCGTGCAGATCGCGCGGCACCGCCCGCTCCGGGAACCGCAGCCGGGCCAGCTTGGCGACGTGCTGCGCCAGGTCGCCGGAGCGCTCCAGGTCGGCGCTCATCCGCAGGGAGGTGACGACGATCCGCAGATCGGTGGCGACCGGCTGCTGGCGGGCCAGCAGGGCGATGGCCCGGGCCTCCAGATCACGCTGGAGGTCGTCGACCTTCTCGTCCGCGGCGATGACGTTCTCGGCCAGCTTCAGGTCCGCGTCGAGTATCGCCGTGGTGGCGCGCCCGATCGCGGAGCCGACGAGCCGGGCCATCTCGACCAGGCCCTCGCTGATCGAGTCCAGCTCCTCGTGGTACGCGTCCCGCATCAGTGACCTTCTCTCGCTTCGAGGATGTTGGGGGTCCGAAGTGCCCCCGGGGGATTCCCGGTGGCGTTGCGCGGTGATGCATGGGGGGTGGCCGTTGCGCCCACGCTCCCACGGACCGTCCGCCGGCAGGTGCCCGCACCGTCAATGTGCGGCCGGATCGCGACCTCCGGTCCCACCCGGGATGAACCACCACCGACGTGGAGGTGAACTCTGGGAGTCGCCGCCGGGGCCGCGAGCGTCCCGGCCCGGTCCCGCCGTCGCGGTGAGTGAACCGTCCGCGACGCCACGGTGAACTCTGGGCGAAGGGTGTCCGAGCAGCGGCTCCGGGCGCTGGGGGAGTGTCGGAGGCGGCACATACTCTGGATTCATGAACGTGGACGCGGCGGTCGCCGCGATGGCAGCGATCGCCGGGCTCTGCACCGGCGTCTTCGCCATGCTGGCGTTCCGCTGGAGCGAGCGGGATCAGGCCAAGCCCACCCGCACGTCCCTGCACACCGAGGCGGTCCTGCCGCCCGGTGTCGACACCGTCCTGTCGGTGCTGCGCTCCTCCGCCGTCGTCCTCGACGAGGCCGACACGGTGGTCAAGGCCAGCTCGGCGGCGTACGCCCTCGGGCTGGTGCGCGGCGGCCGGCTCGCGGTGGAGCCGATGCTCCAGATGGCGCGGGACACCCGCCGGGACGGGGAGATACGCCAGGTCGAGCTGGATCTGCCGCGCCGCGGCACCGGCCGCGGGGACGCCCTCGCGGTCTCCGCCCGGGTCGCCCCGCTCGGCTCCCGGCTGGTGCTGCTCCTGGTCGAGGACCTCACCGAGGCCCGCCGCATCGAGGCGGTCCGCCGCGACTTCGTGGCCAACGTCAGCCATGAGCTCAAGACGCCGGTCGGCGCCCTCTCGCTCCTCTCCGAGGCCGTGATGGACGCCAGCGACGACCCCGAGGCGGTCACCCGCTTCGCCGGCCGGATGCAGAACGAGGCCACCCGCCTGACCAACCTCGTCCAGGAGCTCATCGACCTCTCCCGGGTGCAGAACGACGACCCGCTGGAGGACTCCGAGCCCGTCCTGGTCGACGAGCTGGTCGCCGAGGCGGTCGACCGCTGCCGCCAGCAGGCCGGCACCAAGCAGATCACCATCGCCGCCGGAGGCACCGCCGACCTGCATGTCTGGGGCAGCCGCGGCCAGCTCGCCGCCGCCCTGGGCAACCTCGTCGAGAACGCCGTCAACTACTCCCCGGCGCGCACCCGCGTCGGGATCGCCGGCCGCCGGGTGTCCTCGCCCGGGGGCGATTCGATCGAGATCGCGGTGACCGACCAGGGCATCGGGATCTCCGAAAAGGACCGGGACCGCATCTTCGAACGGTTCTATCGCGTGGACCCGGCGCGCTCGCGCGCCACCGGCGGGACCGGTCTCGGCCTCGCCATCGTCAAACACGTGGCCGCCTCGCACGGCGGGGAGGTCACGGTGTGGAGCGCTGAGGGACAGGGCTCCACCTTCACCCTGCGTCTCCCGGAAGCGGGGGCCGTACGCGACCGCGAGCGGCCCTCGGACCTCACCGCGGAGGGCCTCGACGACGAGGACCGCCCGTACGAGACCTTCAACGATCCGCTCCCTGCTCACCCAGCCCCGGAGGTCCTTCCGTGACTCGAGTGCTCGTCGTCGAGGACGAGGAATCGTTCAGCGACGCACTGTCGTACATGCTTCGCAAGGAGGGCTTCGAGGTCGCCGTGGCGGCCACCGGCCCCGACGGCCTGGACGAGTTCGAGCGCAACGGCGCCGACCTCGTCCTGCTGGACCTGATGCTGCCGGGCCTGCCCGGCACCGAGGTCTGCCGCCAGCTGCGCGGCCGCTCCAACGTCCCGGTCATCATGGTGACCGCCAAGGACAGTGAGATCGACAAGGTCGTCGGTCTCGAAATAGGGGCCGACGACTACGTCACCAAGCCCTTCTCCTCCCGCGAACTGGTCGCCCGGATCCGCGCGGTGCTGCGGCGCCGCGGCGAGCCGGAGGAGGCCGCCCCGCAGGCCCTGGAGGCCGGCCCGGTCCGGATGGACGTGGACCGCCACGTCGTCACGGTCTCCGGCGGCAAGGTCGACCTGCCGCTCAAGGAGTTCGACCTGCTGGAGATGCTGCTGCGCAACGCCGGCCGGGTGCTGACCCGCATGCAGCTGATCGACCGCGTCTGGGGCGCCGACTACGTGGGCGACACCAAGACCCTCGACGTCCACGTCAAGCGGCTGCGCGCCAAGATCGAGCCCGACCCGGGCGCCCCGCGCTATCTGGTGACGGTCCGCGGCCTGGGCTACAAGTTCGAGCCGTAGGCCGGCGCCCGGCACCGGTGACCGGGTGCATGCAAGCCACAAGGGGCGCTCCTCCCGGCCGGGAGGAGCGCCCCTTGCGCAGTGTGCGGCTGATCAGTGGCCGGCGTGCGCCGTCTCCGAGGGCGAGCCGGAGCTGCCCGGGGTGGCCGACTCGCCCGGCTTGCCGGACGCGGAGGTGCTCGGCTGCGGCGCCACGGACGGGCCCCAGCTCTCGAAGATGTTCTTCGCCGGGACGACCAGGGCGCTCAGCGTCACCTTGCCGGCGGCGCTGAAGCTGAAGGTCAGCGGCTGGACGTTGCCGTCCTGGACGGACTCGCGGCCGCTCTCCAGGACAGCGCTGGGGTTGCCCTTGCCGCCGATCGTGACGTAGCCGCCGGCCGGCACGTTGACCTTGCCGGACAGCTTGGCCGACTGACCGGTCTTGTCGATCGTGATACCGGTCAGCTGCTGGTCCTTGGCACCGGAGTTGAACACCGTCGCGGTGATCGCCGCCGGGCCCTTGGCGCTCGCTTGCGGCTGGGTGACGATATTGGCGTTCTGCACCTTGATGTCACCGACGCTGGTCTCGGCGCTGTCCGGCTTGACCTGCAACGTCTGGGCGTCGTTCCCGGCGGCGCAAGCGGAGAGGGAAGCGATCGAGAGCGTGAGGACGGTGGCGGCGAGGACGCCGCGTCGAAGGCTGCGGCTCACGGCGGCGGCATCTCCTTGACGAACTACGGCGGCCGAACGTTCGTGCCCGGTCGCGGATGGACGGCTGGGAGCGGCACTGCGTGCGCGTCATGGCGACGAGCACGTAAAGCCGCCCTAAGGGTGGGTCAGCGCCGCTAGGTTACCGAGCCGCCCTCGCGCTCCCGCACCCGACCCGCCCCCTACGCGATCACGCCCCCGCCGCCCGCCCCGGTCCGCCCCCGCCGGCACCCCCGGGCGGCGGCCCCGAACGCCTCCCCCGAGAGGATTTCCGGAAGGCCATCTCGGCCCGATCTCGGTGTCGATCTCCGGAGAACTGCGCGCCATATTCGGCACCCGGCCGTTCGAGTGGGCGGCCGCGATGTTTCCCCGGTGAAAAGAGGTATTCACAAGGAATGCACATGCCGCCCGAAATTGATCACACGAGCCCGCGTGTGGTCGTTGATCAATTCAGGGAATCACGCCCGACTCGTCACCAAGCATCCGAACGGAGTAGCGGAACTCGCTCAGGTGGATCGGTGCAAAACATGACGTATCGCCCATTGATCTTTGACATTCCGGTGCGCCACGGGCGGCTTTCCTCGCGCCTTCGAAGCCCCTCCGACCTGCGAATACCTATGCCGCGAACCCCCTCGCAGCACGTCCCGGCCGCTGTTGTCAAGCCCCGAGATATGCCCTGACCTGCGAAAACGCCATTCAGAACGGCCCGCTCCCGTGTTAGCATGGATAGCCACGGAAGGGGTACCTGTCACATGACGTTCAAGGTTGGCGACACCGTGGTCTATCCCCATCACGGGGCCGCGCTGATCGAGGCCATCGAAACTCGCCAGATCAAAGGCGTGGACAAGACCTACTTGGTGCTGAAGGTCGCCCAGGGCGACTTGACTGTTCGTGTGCCAGCGGACAATGCGGAGTTCGTCGGCGTACGCGACGTGGTCGGCCAGGACGGGCTGGACCGGGTCTTCGAGGTGCTGCGCGCACCGTATGCCGAAGAGCCGACGAACTGGTCCCGTCGCTACAAGGCAAATCTTGAGAAGCTCGCTTCCGGCGATGTGATCAAGGTCGCCGAGGTCGTCCGTGACCTGTGGCGGCGCGAGCGCGAGCGCGGACTCTCCGCCGGTGAGAAGAGGATGCTCGCCAAGGCCCGCCAGATTCTGGTGAGCGAGCTGGCCCTCGCGGAGAACACCAACGAAGACAAGGCCGAGGCCCTGCTCGACGAGGTCCTCGCGTCCTGACGACGCGCACGTCGACTGCGACGACGCAGTGACGGTGCCCCAAGCGGTGTGCCGGCGCAGCAGCAACGACGCAGTAGCAACCGAGCAATGCCGCGGTGCCCGAGTGACGACCGCCTCCCGAAGCGGAGGGTCTGTTGCCGGGCGCTGCGGCATATCTGCGGGTAGTGCGTGGGAAGGCCGGACGCTGAGCCGGCGGCGGCTTCCTCGGTGAAGACCGCCGGGTCCTGCCTCCCACTGCGGTGAGCAGGGGCGCCCCCGTGGCGTGCCGGGTTCGGGATGCTGCCCCGACCGCTGTCACGGAAGGGTTCCGGTCAGGGCGTCACGCCCGGCACACCCCCGAGCTCCACGGGCAGGGGGTCCCTCCAGGCCATACCCACCCCGCCCGAGGAAACAAACCTGTCTGCCCCAATTCCGGGCCCGCCCGGACTTTCGGAGCCATCGATGTCAGATTCCTCCCGCCCGGTCCGTACCGCGGCGGTCATCCCCGCCGCCGGCCGCGGTGTCCGGCTCGGACCCGGTACCCCCAAGGCGCTGCGCACCCTCGGCGGCACCCCGATGCTGGTCCACGCGGTCCGCGCGATGGCCGCCTCGCGCGCCGTCACGCACATCGTCGTGGTCGCCCCGTCGGACGGCGCCGACGAGGTCCGCCACCTGCTCGACGCCCACCCGCTCGCCGACCGCACCGGGCTGACCGTCGTCCCCGGCGGCGCGACCCGCCAGGAGTCGGTCCGGCTCGGGCTGGCGGCGCTGCCCGACGGGATCGACGTGGTGCTGGTGCACGACGCGGCCCGCCCGCTGGTCCCGGTCGAGACCGTGGACGCGGTGATCGCCGCGGTCCGCGACGGCGCCCCGGCGGTGGTCCCCGCGCTGCCGGTGGCCGACACCGTCAAGCAGGTCGAGCCGCGCCCCCAGGGCACCCCGGAGCCGGTGGTCGGCACCCCGGAGCGGTCGCTGCTGCGCGCCGTGCAGACCCCGCAGGGCTTCGACCTGCCGACGCTGCTCAAGGCGCACGAGATCGTCGTGGCGGGCGAGGGCGCCACCGACGACGCCGGGCTGGTGGAACGGCTCGGGGAGCCGGTGGTGCTCGTCCCCGGCCACGAAGAAGCGTTCAAGGTGACCCGGCCGCTGGACCTCGTCCTGGCCGAGGCCGTACTCGCCCGTAGGAGGGCCACCGATGGCTATGTCTGAGACGACCGGGGCGGCCGCCGCGCTGCCCGGCATCCCGCTCGTCGGCGTCGGCACCGACGTGCACGCCTTCGAGAAGGGGCGCGAGCTGTGGTGCGCCGGGCTGCTCTGGGACGCCGCGGCGAGCGACGGCTACGGGCTGGCCGGGCACAGCGACGGTGACGTGGCCGCGCACGCCGCCTGCGACGCGCTGTTCTCCGCGGCCGGCATCGGCGACCTCGGCGCGCACTTCGGCACCTCGCGCCCGGAGTGGTCCGGCGCCTCCGGGGTGACGCTGCTGGCCGAGGCGGCGCGGATCGTCCGCGCCGAGGGCTTCGCCATCGGCAACGTCGCGGTGCAGGTCATCGGCGTCCGGCCGAAGGTCGGCAAGCGCCGGGACGAGGCGCAGCGGGCGCTGTCGGCGGCAGTCGGGGCACCGGTCTCGGTCTCCGGCACCACGACGGACGGGCTGGGGCTGACCGGCCGCGCCGAGGGGCTGGCGGCGATCGCCACCGCCCTGGTGGTGCGCACCGGCTGAGGCCGCCCGCGGGCCGGGTCGGGCGCCGCCCCGACCGGGCCCCGATCGGGCCCGCGTGCGGGAATGCCCGGCGCGGTAGGGGCGTTCGGCGGGAATCCGGGTACTGGTGT
This sequence comes from Streptomyces sp. NPDC093097, assembly GCF_044754325.1. NCBI lineage: Bacteria > Bacillati > Actinomycetota > Actinomycetes > Kitasatosporales > Streptomycetaceae > Streptomyces > Streptomyces sp. NPDC093097. Next base: position 469,231 of record NZ_JBIVOW010000002.1, on the reverse strand, counting down.
TTCTCGGAAGTGATCGGTTCGGCCCACGGGAAAGGAACCTCGTGTCTGCAACGCTCTCCGACGGACTCAAGAAGCTGCTCGACTCCCCGGTCTTCGTGATGGTGGGGACGATCCAGCCGGACGGCAGCCCCCAGCTGTCCCCGGTCTGGGTCAAGCGGGACGGCGACGACCTGCTGATCTCCACGACCGTCGGCCGCCGCAAGGAGAAGAACCTCCGCCGCGACCCGCGGGTCTCGGTCGTCCTCCAGCCCTTCGACGCGCCGTACACCTACGCCGAGATCCGCGGCGAGGCGACGCTGAGCACCGAGGGCGGGCAGCAGCTGATCGACGAGCTCTCGCGGAAGTACACCGGCAAGGCGTACGCGGAGTTCAACGCGGACGCGGCCAACGACGCCGAGCGGGTCGTGGTCCGGATCACCCCGCGGAAGGTGGTCGGCGGGGTCTGATCCACCGGGCTGAGGAGCGGCCGTCCGGAAGCCCTCCGTCCACAAAAAACCGGCGAATCGGACAGCTTCGGTGGATCTGTGGCCCCGTGCTCCCTAGGGCACGGGGCACTCCCGCATTCCGACTACCCTTGTCCCGTGACCATTCGCCTGTACGACACCAGCGCCCGGCAGATCCGTGACTTCACCCCGCTCACGCCGGGCTGTGTCTCGATCTACCTCTGTGGCGCGACCGTGCAGGCCGCACCGCACATCGGGCATATCCGGTCCGGCCTCAACTTCGACATCATGCGCCGCTGGTTCGCCTACCGCGGCTACGACGTGACGTTCGTCCGCAACGTCACGGACATCGACGACAAGATCATTCAGAAGTCGGCCGAGCAGGGCCGCCCGTGGTGGTCGATCGGCTACGAGAACGAGGTCGCCTTCAACGCGGCCTACGACGCCCTCGGCTGCCTGCGTCCCACCTACGAGCCGCGCGCCACCGGCCACATCCCCGAGATGATCGAGATGATGCGCGGCCTGATCGAGCGCGGCCACGCCTACGCCGCTGACGGCAACGTCTACTTCGACGTGCGCTCCTTCCCGGAGTACCTCCAGCTCTCCAACCAGGAGTTGGACCACCTCCGCCAGCCGTCCGGCGAGGGCGAGACCGGCAAGCGGGACGCGCGCGACTTCGCGATGTGGAAGGCGGCCAAGGAGGGCGAGCCCAGCTGGGAGACCCCCTGGGGCCGCGGCCGTCCGGGCTGGCACCTGGAGTGCTCGGCGATGGCCCACAAGTACCTGGGCGGCGCCTTCGACATCCACGGCGGCGGCGTCGACCTCGTCTTCCCGCACCACGAGAACGAGATCGCGCAGGCCAAGGCCTACGGCGACGACTTCGCCCGGTACTGGTCGCACAACGCCTGGGTGACCATGAGCGGCGAGAAGATGTCCAAGTCGCTGGGCAACTCCGTGCTGGTCTCGGAGATGGTCAAGCGCTGGCGGCCGATCGTGCTGCGCTACTACCTCGGCACTCCGCACTACCGCTCGATGATCGAGTACAGCGAGGAGGCGCTGCGCGAGGCCGAGTCGGCGTTCGCGCGGATCGAGGGGTTCGTCCAGCGCGTGGTGGAGAAGGCCGGGGTCGTCGAGCCCGCGGCCGAGGTGCCGCCGGCGTTCGCCGAGGCGATGGACGACGACCTGGGCGTCCCGCAGGCGCTGGCGATCGTGCACACCGCCGTCCGGCAGGGCAACTCCGCGCTGACCGCCGACGACAAGGAGACCGCGGTGGCCCGGCTCGCCGAGGTGCGGGCGATGCTCGGGGTGCTCGGTCTGGACCCGCTCGACGAGCGCTGGTCCGGCGGCGGCACGGACCGCGGCGAGGACCTGCACGGGGTCGTCGACTCCCTGGTCCGGCTCGTCCTGGAGCAGCGACAGGGCGCCCGCGCCCGCAAGGACTACGCCACCGCCGACGCCATCCGCGACCAGCTCCAGCAGTCCGGCCTCGCCATCGAGGACACCCCGTCGGGCCCGCGCTGGTCGCTGTCGTGAAGTCCGTCCCCGGGGCCCGCCCCGGGGACCGGTCACACCCCCGGCCACCAGCCGGATTCGCCCTTCCCGGTGGCCGCGGGCGACACTCAATCCATACGTACGTACCCACTCCACGTCGCGAGACGTCGAGAGCAGTGAAGAAACAGGTGACCCATGGCCGGCAACAGCCAGCGCAGGAACCGCCGCACGTCGAACAAGAAGGGCGCTCAGGTCGGCAGTGGCGGTAAGCGGCGCCGGTCTCTTGAGGGCAAGGGCCCGACCCCGCCGGCCTCCGCGCGCAAGGGGCACGTCAAGAACCGCATCGCCAACGCCAAGGCCAAGCAGAGCGCGACCCGCCGCCCGGCACCGCGCCGCGGTGGCGCCAAGGGCACGGCCGAGCTGGTCGTCGGCCGCAACCCGGTCGTCGAGGCGCTGCGCGAGGGCGTGCCGGCGACCACCCTGTACGTGCAGCAGTTCATCGACAACGACGAGCGGGTGCGCGAGGCGCTCCAGCTCGCCAACGAGCTGGGGCTGAACCTCCTGGAGGCGCCGCGGCCCGAGCTCGACCGGATGACGAACGGCCTCAACCACCAGGGCCTGGTCGCCCAGATCCCGCCGTACGAGTACGCGCACCCCGAGGACCTGTCGGCGGCCGCCCTCGACGACGGCGAGGACCCGCTGATCGTCGCGCTGGACGGTGTCACCGACCCGCGCAACCTCGGTGCCGTGGTCCGGTCCGTGTCGGCCTTCGGCGGCCACGGCGTGGTCGTCCCGGAGCGCCGGGCGGCCGGGATGACGGCCGGTGCCTGGAAGACCTCGGCGGGCACCGCGGCCCGTACGCCGGTGGCCCGCGCCACCAACCTGACCCGGGCCCTGGAGTCGTACCAGAAGGCCGGACTGACGGTGGTCGGACTGGCCGCGGACGGCGACGTGGAGCTCCAGGACCTGGAGGTCCTGGACGGTCCGGTCGTCATCGTCGTCGGCAGCGAGGGCAAGGGCCTGTCGCGGCTGGTCGGCGAGACCTGCGACGTGCGGGTGCGGATCCCGATGCCGGGCGGCGCGGAGTCGCTGAACGCCGGTGTCGCGGCCGGTGTGGTCCTGTGGGAGGCGGCGCGCCGCCGCGCCTGACCCGCGGCCGCCGTCGGGTGTTCTCCTCCCGCGTCCCGGGCCGGGCGAGCCGTGTGCCGCCCGGCCGGGGACGGGGGCAGCCCTGCTCGACCCGGCCGAGAGCCCGGGGGAGCCTGACGCTCCGTGTGCCCCCGCCGCAGCACGTGATCTTTTGACGGGTCTCGGACAGTTCGGGCCGGTCAAGGCAGTGTCTTAACCGCGGGTCACTCGGTTAGATGAGCGTGGACACCAGAACACCCCGCACACCTACGGGGGGACGCTCGTCGGGTTTCGACGACGAGCCGGTCCTGAGCTCGGTCAAGGTGCCGTGCGATCCCGCGCAGGTCATCGTCAACCACGCCAGCTTCCGCGTGCAGCTCGCCCCCGCGGCCGCCGGCGCGCTGGCCGGGACCGCGCGCGTACCCGCTCTGCGGGGATCGCCGCCCAGACGCCGCACGCCCGTGGTCTGGAGCGGTCGCACCGAACCGGGCGGCGCGGCCGGCGCCACCACCCAGCTCCTGCACGCGGTGCGCGAAGCGGGCATCGGCCTGGACTCCCACCCCGCCGAGGAGCTCGGTGCGACCCAGGTCCTGCCCCGCGTCCGGTTCGGCGACGCCCCCGCCTCCACCGTCGTCGGCCAGCGCGGTCCCGTCGACGGCGAGGACACCGTGCCGCGCGGCACCCGCGCGGTGCCCGGCCAGTTCGCCGGGCGCCGGTACGGCGACGGCGGGGACGGCCGCGACGAGGACCGGTTCGAGGCGCGCGACCTCTACGACTCCGGGGCCAGGCGGCGCGGTGGCGACGGCGTCCGGCACGCCTACTACCCCGGCCGCCGGATGAACCTCGGCGTCGTCCTGCTCCCGCTGCGGATCTTCCTCGGTCTGATCTCCGTCTACGCCGGCATGGGCAAGCTCTGCGACCCCCTGTACTTCGACGGCGGCAACCGGGGCTCGATGGTCGCCTGGCTGCACTCCCTGCACCCCTGGGAACTGGCCGTTCCGCTGCGCGACCTCGCGCTCGCGCACCCGATCGGCGCCGGCCTGACGGTGGCCTTCCTCCAGGTCGTGGTGGGCGTGCTGACCATCTGCGGACTGTGGCAGCGGCTCGCCGCCTCGTTCGGCGCGCTGCTCTCCGCGGCGCTGCTGATGACCGTCAGCTGGCGCTCCTTCCCCGCCTACGACGCCCCCGACATCATCTACCTCGCCGCCTGGAGCCCGCTGATCATCGCCGGCGCCCCCGTCTACTCCATGGACGCCCGGCTGGCCGGTGAGGCATGGCGGCGGCTGGGCCCGCGGGTCGAGGTCAGCGCGCTGCGCCGCCGGGTGCTGCGCCGCGGTGCCGTGCTGACCGCGGTGATCGCCGGACTGACCCTGCTCGTCGGCTCCCTGCTGGGCGGCGCCGTACGGACCGCGCGGGTGCCGACCGTGCCGCGGCCCGGCGAGCCCGCGATCAACAACCTCCCCGGCTCGCCGCTGCCCCGCCCCGAGCACAGCGCCCCCCGCCCCGACCGCCAGACCCCCAGCCACTCCGGTACGCCCTCCATCAGCGCCTCCCACCGGGCCCACACGCCGGGCACCCCCTCGGCCTCGGCCCCCGGCACGCCGTCGCCGTCGGGCCGCACCGGCTCCTCGACCCACCGCCCGGGCGCGACCACCAGCGCCCCGCAGCAGTCGGCCCCGGCCCATCACCGCGCTCCCGCCCGTACGTTGGCGCCGACCACCGCGGGCGGTGCCGGCGGCGGCTCGACCGGCAGCAGCTCCAGCAGCGGCGCCCCCGGCGGCGACTCCAGCCACGGCAACGCTCTGGGCGGACTCCTGGGGTGACCCACCGGGGCCCGGCACCCGGCCCGCACCCCGCGGCCCTGATGCCGCGCCCCGACCGTTCGTCCCCGACCACCCGTCCCCGACCGCTCCGCTTCCGTACGGCCTCGCCGGTGGGAGCGAGCGGTCGGGGACGCGTCGTTACGGGGGCGCTGGGGGGTGCGGCAGGGCTGCTGGGGGCCGGCGGGTGAGGGGCCGGGCTTTCGTCCGCCGGGGGCTCATCGCCGAGGGGGCGGGGGCGGAGGCCGGGAGCCGGGGCTCAGCTGCGGGACGTGTCCCCTGCCGGGCCTGTCGGACCCGTCAGACCAGTTGGATCCATCGGACCTGTTGGACCCGTCATGCCTGCCGGGCCTGCCGGGCCTGTCGGGCGCTCAACGGTCGTGGTCCGCCAGCTCGTTGGCGGCCTCGGCGAGGTCCTTGGCGGTGTCGATGGCGCGCCAGTAGGCCCCTTGAGGGAGCGGATAGCCGGCCAGTCGGCGTTCCCGGGCGAGGCGCGGGAAGGTGGTGCGCTCGTGGTCGCCGCGGGCGGGCAGCAGCGCGGTGAAGGCGGCGGAGAAGACGTAGACGCCCGCGTTGATCAGATAGGGGGAGGGCGGCGCCTCGATGAAGTCCAGGACGTGCCCGAAGGCGTCGGTCTCGACGACGCCCCAGGGGATGCGCGGGCGGGCCAGCGCCAGGGTGGCCGCGGCGTCGCGCTCGTGGTGGAAGGCGGCCATCTCGCGGAGCGGGAAACGGGTCCAGACGTCGCCGTTGGTGGCGTACCAGGGTGCGTCGGGGCGGGGCAGGGAGCCGGCGGCGTACTTCAGGCCGCCGCCGCGGCCCAGTGGCTCGGTCTCGACGACGGTCGTGACGCGCAAGGGGAGCCGGGCCCCGGCCAGCCACTCCTGGAGGACCTCGGCGAGGTGGCCGCAGGAGATGACGACGTCGGTGACGCCCTCTGCGGCGAGCCAGTTCAGCTGATGGCCGATGATCGGGGTTCCGGTACCGGGAATCTCGACCATCGGCTTGGGGCGGTCATCGGTGTACGGACGGAGGCGCGAGCCCTGGCCGCCGGCCAGGACCACGGCCTGTGTGGGATGCGGGGTGCTGGTCATGGTTCGCACGCCGGGCGGTGCGAGCAGGGGTCACTGAGCGGCGGCCACGCCGGAGGCGAAGGAGGTGTCGCAGACCGGGCGGGAGAACGCCTGGGCGCGGTGGGCGGCACCGTACTTGGCGACCGCTGCGCGGCCGAGGGCACGGGCGATGGAGGCGCAGTGCCTGGCCAGCGAGGGCCGGGCGGTGGTGGCCTCCTGGAGGTGCGTCAGGGCGACGCCGGGGTCCTCCTCCTGGAGTTCGACGAGGAGGCGGTCCCGGAGGACGTCCTGGGCGGCACGGGGGCCGACCTTGGCGGCGACCTTCCCGGAGGCCGCGGCGAGCACCTGCGGCTCGGTGGTCTTCGCGGCCCAGGGGACGCGGGTGACCGCGAGGGTCCCGGAGAGCACGAGGACGACGGGCAGGACGAGGGCGAGGGTTCGGCCGATACGGCGGGCTGCGGAGTTCACGGTGGTGATGGTAGCGAGGAGTGATGATTTGGCGACATTTAGTCACCTTATCGAGGGAAGGAAAGACTCCTCGCCGCGGTTGTTCGGTTGACGCGCGAATACGAAAAGCCGCCTCCCGGGCGGGACTTGACGGGCTCCAGAGGAGTCCGCGGGGCCCTTTCCGGGCCCCGCGGGCGCGGGCCCGCCGCGGGCCCCGGAAAGGGGCGGCGCCGGGGCGGCCGCGCGCCTTACCCCGCACGACCGCCGCAGCAAACCCACCCGGTCGGGTGGACGGGCCGATCGCCCCCGCCCACCCGGCACCCGAGGCCCCGCGGCCGGCCAACCGGCCAACCGGCCAACCGGGCCAACCGGCCAACCGGCCAACCGGTCAGTCCGTCAGCCGCTCGCCCGTCGAGGTGGAGAAGACATGGGTCTCGCCCGGCTGCGGGACGACGTGCAGCTGGGCGCCCTTGGCCGGCACCTGGCGGCCGTTGACCCGTACGACGAGGTCCTTGACCGCCCCGCCGACCTCGGCGGTCCCGTAGACGTAGCCGTCCGCGCCCAACTCCTCGACGACGTTGACCGTCACCGCCAGGCCGGCCGGGGCGTCCGAGGCCTCCTTGGAGAGCGCCGCGGCGGCCGCGCCGTTCTGCTCGACGATGTCGAAGTGCTCGGGCCGGATGCCGACCGTCACCGTCGAGTCGCCCTCGGCGCCGGCCAGTGCCTCCCGGCTGACCGGCACCACGCTGTTGCCGAACTTCACGCCGCCGTCGGTGATCGGCACCTCGACGAGGTTCATGGCCGGCGAGCCGATGAACCCCGCGACGAAGAGGTTCGCCGGCCGGTCGTACATCTTCCGCGGCGAGTCGACCTGCTGGAGCAGGCCGTCCTTCAGGACCGCGACCCGGTCGCCCATGGTCATCGCCTCGACCTGGTCGTGCGTGACGTAGACCGTCGTGATCCCGAGGCGGCGCTGGAGCCCCGCGATCTGGGTGCGGGTCTGCACCCGCAGCTTGGCGTCCAGGTTGGACAGCGGCTCGTCCATGAGGAACACCTGCGGCTCGCGGACGATGGCGCGGCCCATCGCGACCCGCTGCCGCTGGCCGCCGGAGAGCGCCTTCGGCTTGCGCCCCAGGTACTCCGTCAGGTCCAGGATCTTCGCCGCGTCCTCGACCTTCTGCCGGATCTCGGCCTTCGGCACGCCGGCGATCTTGAGCGCGAAGCCCATGTTGTCGGCGACCGTCATGTGCGGGTAGAGCGCGTAGTTCTGGAACACCATGGCGATGTCCCGGTCCTTGGGCGGGAGGTGGGTGACGTCCCGGTCCCCGATGCGGATGGCGCCCTCGTTGACGTCCTCCAGCCCCGCGAGCATCCGCAGTGAGGTGGACTTGCCGCATCCGGAGGGGCCGACGAGGACGAGGAACTCGCCGTCCTCGATGGTGATGTCGAGCTTGTCGACCGCGGGCTTGTCGGAACCCGGGTAGATCCGGGTCGCCTGGTCGTAGGTGACCGTTGCCATGGTGTGTCCCTTCACCGGCAGGAACGTGCCGGACGATCCGAGTAAAGGAGTGGACGGCCCACCGCCGCGGGCCCCACCACGCGAAGTGGTGTAGTCCACAGCGACGAACCGGTCGAGACGCTACCGGCGCGGGGGGCGGGTGTCAGTAGGTGCGAGGTCACGAAATGCGGGGTGGGGTGGGGAGGTGCGGGGTGCGGCGAGGGGCCGCGGGGGCGGTCGTGGGGCCGCGGTAGGACCGATGAGCGAATAGGGCGACCGGCATCGGGCACGCCTGGGTACACTTCTTCCGGTACGCCTCCTTAGCTCAGCTGGTCAGAGCACCGCTCTTGTAAAGCGAAGGTCGTCGGTTCGAATCCGACAGGGGGCTCTGCGCTTTGAGCAGGGAAGAAGCCCTGGGCCGGTGGTGGCCTGGGGCTTCTGGTGTTTGTGGCTGATGTCGGTGCGGGGGCGGCCTTGTGGTGATGGGCCTGTCGCTTCGGGTAGCGGTTCGGGTGGCTGATCGTTTTCTGTCGGGTGTGGTGAGCCGCATGTGTGCGACGCCGCGCTGTGTGGCGGGAGGGACGGGGAGTGGTCGCCGGAGGGGTGGGGTGGTGGATGGTCGTCGTCGTGCGGATGGGGTGAACACGTCGGTGAAACGGGGGAGTTGGGCGTCGGGGTGTCCCAAGGGGGAGGGGGGTGCGCTTAGGGGGCTGCTTGTGGGGGCGGGGCCCGGAAGTGCTCGGTGATTTGTGGGGGCGGTGAGGGGTGGTGCGGCGTAGATTCGCGGCATGGTGACTTCGATGGCGCGGGATGTGTACCAGCGGCGGATGGCGCGGGCGGGGCAGGCCGCGGCGGAGGCCGGGTTGGCCGGGGTGATCGTCACGCCGGGGCCGGATCTGGTGTGGCTGTGCGGGTACCGGCCCACGGCCGTGACCGAGCGGCTGACGGCGCTGGTCATCGAGCCGGGGCGGCGCGGGCGGCTGCTGGTGCCCCTGCTGGAGCGGCCGGACGCGGAGCGTGCCGAGGGGGCCGGGGCGCTGGACGCGGTGGGGTGGGCCGACGGGGCGGATCCCTGTGCCGAGTTGGGCAAGTGGTTGGCGCCGCAGGGGCGTTACGGGGTGTCGGACGGGATGTGGGCGCTGCATCTGCTGGGGTTGCAGCGGTCGGCGCCGGGGGGCGGTTACGCGGCGCTGACGGAGGCGCTGCCGATGCTGCGGGCCGTCAAGGACGCGTACGAGGTGGAGCGGCTGGCGGCGGCGGGGGCGGCCGCGGACGCGACGTACCAGGACATCCTGGGGGTGCCCTTCGCCGGGCGGCGGGAGGTCGACGTGGCGGCCGATCTGGCGCGGCTGCTGACCGAGCACGGGCACAGCCAGGTGGACTTCACGGTCGTCGGGTCCGGGCCCAACGGGGCCAATCCGCACCATGAGGCGGGGGAGCGGGTCATCCAGGACGGCGACATGGTGGTGCTGGACTTCGGCGGGCTGAAGGACGGGTACGGGTCGGACACCTCGCGGACCGTGCACGTCGGGCAGCCGAGCGCCGAGGCGCGGGCGGTGCACGAGATCGTGCGGGAGGCCCAGCAGGCGGCGTTCGAGGCGGTGCGGCCCGGTGTCGCGTGCCAGGAGATCGACCGGGTGGCGCGGCGGGTGATCGAGGCCGCGGGGTACGGCGAGTACTTCATCCACCGGACCGGGCACGGTATCGGGGTCACCACGCATGAGCCGCCGTACATGGTGGAGGGCGAGCAGCTGCCGTTGGTGCCGGGGATGTGCTTCTCGATCGAGCCGGGGATCTATCTGCCGGGGCGGTTCGGGGTGCGGATCGAGGACATCGTGGTCTGCACGGAGACCGGGGGGCGGCGGTTGAACGTGACCGCGCGGGAGTTGGCGGTGGTGGGGTAGCGGGCGGGGACGTCCGGGAGCGGGGCCGAGGGGGCTTCCTGCGGAGGCGTGGCGCTCAACGGGAGTGGTCCGGGCGGCCGTTGGCCGTGGGGCGGCGGAGGCCGGTGCTCAGGGCGAGGGAGACGGCTTCCAGGGCGTTGGTGAAGGACACCTCGCCCAGGGCGCCGGGGGCTGCGACCTGGTCGCCGGCCAGGTAGACGCCGTCGCCGCGGTCGATGGCCGGACGGTCGCGCCAGGAGGTCCCGGGGAGGTCCACCGCGCCCGTACGGCCGGTGGCCACGGAGGTGCGGCGCCAGGTGGTGCGGTCGCGCCAGTGGGGGAAGTCGGCGTCCAGGAGGCGTGCGGCGCGGGTCTCGTCCGGGGCGATACCGAGCTGCCCCTGGAGGAGCTGTTCGCCGTGCGGGGCGAGGCCCGGGGCCTGGCAGGTGAACCGCTCGATCCAGCCGGAGAAGTCGAGCCCGGAGAGGGCGAACGGGTCGCCGCCGCGGGGGGCGGAGGCCGTTTTCGCAGGTCGGCGGGGATTGTCAGTGGGGTGGTCCAGCATGGGGTGTGGGCGTGGAGCCGGCCGCGCGGTGCGGGGCCGGGTGCGGTCCGCGGTAAAGGCAGAGGCAAGGATGGCGACGGCCGGGGTCGGGCCCGGCGACGGATGGAGGCGGTGAGCGCATGGCGGGGCGCGGCGGGGAGACGGTGCGGGCGGTGCGGCGGCCGGAGGTGCGGTTGCCGGAGCTGCGGGCGTACGACGGCGGGGCGTGGGAGACCGAAGGGGACTACGACGGGCTGGAGTTCACCGATGTGGACTGCGCGGGGCAGTCGGCGCGGGGCGCCCGGTTCATGGACTGCGCGCTGCGGCGGTGCGCGTGGGACGAGACGGTGCTGAGCCGGGCGCGGATCCTCGACAGCGTGCTGAGCGGGGTCCGCGGCGTCGGCACGGATCTGTCGCAGGCGACGCTGCGCGATGTGGAGGTGGTGGACGCCCGGCTCGGTGGGACGCAGCTGCACGGGGCGGTGCTGGAGCGGGTGGTGGTGCGCGGCGGGAAGATCGACTTCGCCAATCTGCGCCGGGCCCGGCTGCGGGACGTCGCCTTCGAGGGGTGCGTGCTGGTCGAGGCGGACTTCGGGGGCGCGGAGCTGGAGCGGGTGTCATTCGACGACTGCACCCTGGCGCGGGTGGACTTCTCCGGGACGCGACTGCGGGACGTCGATCTGCGCCGGGCGGCAGGGCTGGACATCGCGCGGGGGATCGACTGCCTGGGCGGCGCGGTGATCAGTACGGCCCAACTGATGGACCTGGCACCGGCGTTCGCGGCCCAGGTCGGCGTACGGGTGGAGTGAGGAGGCGGGGGGTCAGATGCGGGGGAAGCGGGCCTGGAGCGTCCAGAGGACGGGGTTGTCGGCGAGGCCGTCGTGCATATCGGTGAGGTCGGCGATCAGGTCGTGCAGGAAGTCGCGGGCCTCGCGGCGCAGCGCCCCGTGGTTGAAGGTGAGGGGGGCCTCCTCGACCGGCATCCAGTCGGCGGTGACGTCGACCCAGCCGAAGCGCCGCTCGAAGAGTATCCGGTCGGTGGACTCGGTGAAGTCCAGCTCGGCGTGGATCGGGCGGGCGGAGCGGCTGCCGCGGGGGTCGGTGTCGAGCCGCTCGACGATGTCGCACAGCGCCCAGGCGAAGTCGAGCACCGGCACCCATCCCCAGGCGGTGGACACCTCGCGGTCGGTCTCGGTGTCCGCGAGATAGACGTCGCCGCAAAAGAGGTCGTGGCGCAGGGCGTGCGCGTCCGCGGTCCGGTAGTCGGTCTGCGGGGGGTCCGGGAAGCGCCGGGAGAGGGAGTAGCCGAGGTCGATCACCTCTCGATGGTGTCACGGCCTCCGTCGCGTGGGGGTGGGGAGGGGCTGAGGGGGAGAGGGGGCGGCCTGGGGGTGAGGGTCTGGAGCCGTGCCGGGCGGTGGTGCAGGGAGAGACGGGGGCAGGGGGCAGAGAGGGCGGCCAGGGGCGGGCGTTCGGACCCGTGCCGGGCGGTGGTGTGGTGGGCGAGCGGAGTGGGCGGGGCGCGTGGGCCGGGCGGGGCGGGTGCGGCCGGCGGGCGGCGGGCGTTGGAGACGTCGGTCCGGCGCGCCACCGCCGTGCCCCGCCGTCGCGGCGTGCGCCGGGTCCCGCGACCCTCCCCGCCGCTCCTCCCCACCACCCGTCCCCGCGGCCCTACGGCAGGGTGAGGATGCGCGGTCCCTCGTCCGTGACCGCCACGGTGTGTTCGAAGTGGGCCGCGCGGCTGCCGTCGAGGGTGCGCAGGGTCCAGCCGTCCGGCGCCGTGGTGTAGCCGTTGCCGCCGCCGGCCAGGAACATTGGCTCGATGGCGATGACCAGGCCGTGCCGGAGCACGAAACCGCGGCCCGGCCGGCCGTCGTTGGGGACCGCCGGGTCCTCGTGCATCGCCCGGCCGATGCCGTGGCCGCCGAAGTCCTCGGGGATGCCGTAGCCGGCCGCGCGGCCGACGCTGCCGATGGCGTGCGAGACGTCGCCGATCCGGGCGCCGACCACGGCCGCCGCGATGCCGGCCGCCAGGGCCCGTTGGGTGGTCTCCATGAGCCGGCGGTCCTCGGGGCGCTCCGTGCCGACGGCGAAGCTGGTCGCCGCGTCGCCGGCCCAGCCGTCCACGACCGCGCCGCAGTCGAGGCTCACCAGATCGCCGTCGCGCAGCCGGTAGTCGTTCGGGACACCGTGCACGATCGCGTCGTTGACGGACGCGCAGATCACCGCGGGGAACGGGGTGGGCGCGAAAGAGGGGCGGTAGCCGAGGAACGGCGAGGTGGCGCCGGCGTCGCGGAGCACCGCGCGGGCCACCTCGTCCAGTTCGGTCAGGCGCGTCCCCGGGGCGGCCGCGGCGCTGGCCGCGGCCAGCGCGTCCGCGACCACCCGGCCGGCCACCCGCATCGCCTCCAGTGACGTGTCGGTCTTGATCTCCACCATCGGTCGGTCTCTCCTTGTCTGTTCCTCATCCGTCGCCCGGGCGCGCTGCGGTGTCCGGCGCGCGGCCGCTGGGCGGTCACCGGCGGCACGACCCGGCCCATGGCCTCGTGCGCGCCGGTATTTATTTACCGGTATTTGTTTACCGGTATTAGTATCACGAGCATGGTGCGGACTCCACTGACCCCTTGGGAACGCGAGCGCGGAGAGCGGCTGGGCGCGCTGCTGCGCGCGGCACGCGGCGAGCGGAGCATGGTCGAGATCGCCGCGGCGGCCGGGCTGTCCGCGGAGACGCTGCGGAAGATCGAGACCGGCCGGGCGCCGACGCCGGCGTTCTTCACGGTCGCCGCGCTCGCCGGGACGCTCGGGCTGTCGCTGGACGAGGTGGCCGTGCTGGCCGTGCCGCCTGAGGAGGCGCCCGGCACCGCTGCGTCCGGTTCCGCTGCGTCCGGTTCCGCCGGGGCGGGCCGCGCGGCGGCCTAGCGCGAAGGCGCAACGGGGCGAGCGGCGCGACGGCGCGGCGCATCGGAGCGGCGCATCGGCGCGGCGACGTGGCGCATCGGAAGAGCGCGGCGACGTGGTGCGGTGGTGCTGGATGCGGTGCTGCTGGACGTCGCGCCGTGGCGCGGCGGGGTGGCGCAACGGCCGAGGGCCGGCCCCCCGTTGGGAGCCGGCCCTCGATGCCGGAGGCGTCCGGCCGCGCGCTCGGGCGGCGTCGGACGTCCTCGGATGCCGTCAGACGCTGACGCCGAAGTCCTGTGCGATGCCGCGCAGGCCGGAGGCGTAACCCTGGCCCACCGCACGGAACTTCCACTCCGCGCCGTTGCGGTACAGCTCGCCGAAGACCATGGCGGTCTCGGTGGCGGCGTCCTCGCTCAGGTCGTAGCGGGCGATCTCGGCGCCGCCGGCCTGGTTGATGATGCGGATGAAGGCGTTCCGCACCTGGCCGAAGTTCTGGCCGCGGTTCTCGGCGTCGTAGATGGAGACCGGGAAGACGATCTTGTCGATCTCGGCCGGCAGCGCGGCGAGGTTGACGTTGATCGACTCGTCGTCGCCCTCGCCCTGGCCGGTGGTGTTGTCGCCGGTGTGGACGATGGACTGGTCCGGCGTCGACTTGTTGTTGAAGAAGATGAAGTGCTGGTCGGAGTGGACCTTGCCGGTCGTGTTGACCGCGATGGCGCTGGCGTCGAGGTCGAAGTCGGTGCCCGTGGTCGTGCGGACGTCCCAGCCGAGGCCGACCGTGACGGCGGACAGGCCCGGCGCCTCCTTGGTGAGCGAGACGTTGCCGCCCTTGGACAGGCTTACAGCCATGGGAAGTCCCTTTCCTGGTGGCGTCACGCCGACCTGGTGTCGGTGGAGCCGCTGAGGTGAGTGGTGTCGGTGATGCACGGCGGACGCGCCCGGGAGCGGAGCCGCCGTCACCCACCTCAACGCCCCGGAGGCGCGGGGAGGTTCCAGGAGTCTTTACGTTCTTTGCCTAATCCTGATGCCTGTCCGGATCCGGGTCCTGGCGCCTGTCCTGATCCGGGTCCTGAGGTGGGTCCGGATCCCGGCGCTCGCCGGCCACTCGGCTGCCGGCTCCTCCGATATCGGCCCCCGCCCGCCCGCCGGCCTGCCGCCCCGCCGCCCCGCCTGTCGGCTCCACCCCGGCCCCCGCCGCCGTCGGGAAACCGAGGTGACGGGCGGCCGTGGGCGCGGGATCATGGGTGGCATGTCCGGGCCCCATGTCATCCGCGGTTCGGTCGTCCTCCCGGAGGCCGAGCTGGTCTGGCGGTTCTCGCGCTCCTCCGGCCCGGGCGGCCAGCACGTCAACACCAGCGACAGCCAGGTCGAGTTGCGCTTCGACCTGGCGCAGACGAAGGCGCTGCCCCCGGTGTGGCAGGAGCGCGCCCTGGAGCGGCTGGCCGCCCGGCTGGTCGACGGGGTGCTGACGGTGCGCGCCTCCGAGCACCGCTCCCAGTGGCGCAACCGCGAGGCCGCGGCGGTACGGCTCGCCGCACTGCTCGCCGAGGCCACCGCGCCGCCGCCCAAGCCGCGCCGCAAGACCCGCATTCCGCGGGGCATCAACGAGCGGCGGCTGCGCGAGAAGAAGCAGCGCGGCGAGACCAAGCGCGGCCGCTCCGGCCGCGATTGGGGCTGAGCCGGCCACCTGCCCGCGTCGGACCGACGGCCGGGCACGGGAGCGACGACTCAACGGCCGGAGTCGGTCCCCGCTCGTCCCAACTGCCGGACCACGGCGCGCAGTCGGCCCCCGTTCACCTCACCCGGCGGGCCCGGGCGCGCGGCCGGTTCCCGTTCACCCCAACTGCCGGTACTTCCCGCGGAAGTACGTCAGCGGGCCGTCGTCCGCGTCGGACGTGGCCGACGCCAGCACACGGCCGATGACGAGGGTGTGGTCCCCGGCCACCACACGCTGCTCGGTCCGGCACTCCAGCATCGCCAGTGCGCCCCCGATGAGCGGTGCGCCGGAGGCTTCGCCCCGTTCGGACGGAATATCTTGGAAGAGCAGTCGGTCGCTGATGCGGCCCTTCATCGCGAAACGTGACGCTACGTGCCGTTGGTGACTCGACAGCACCGAAACCGCCCACAGCGGCTGCTGCGCCAACAGGTCGTCCATCCGCGAGTCGTTGCGAACGCTCACCATCACCAGCGGCGGATCGAGGGACACCGAGAGGAACGCCGTGGCGGTCATGCCCACGTCCTCACCGCGCGGTCCGGCCTCCGGGTCGTGGGCGGTGATCAGCACCACGCCGGCGGCGAGGCGGGACAGGGCGGCACGGAACTCGTCGTCACTCACCCCCACAGCATGCGGGATCGGCCCGTCGCCCGGCGCGGAGGCGAGGGCGACGGTGGGCGCGGCGGCCGGATCGGCGGCCGGGGCGGCGGCAGGAGTCTTCGTGAACACGCCATGAACGCTAACGCCGTCCGGCGCCGGCGCGCATCGGGCCCCGGGACCACCCGCGTCCTAGGTCTCGCGGCGGAGGCGGCGGCCGCCAGAGGTGTCGCCGAAGTGTCCCTGCGATGGCTGGAATTTGCGTTCAGGAAGTTTTTGGAACGTGTCCGGACGGTGTTCGCGCGCCGGGTCGGGGTACTGGTCGGCGATGCGTAACGACCCATAACTGATTGTGACTTGAGTCACATGAGGCCCTAATTGTTGACCCTGTGTACCGGGTGAACAGCTCACTGTGATTCAGTGAGCGTGGAATCGGACGACGAAGAAACCCGGTGGAGTTGCTGTCGAGGTCTCAGGGAGAGCGAGCGATGGAGACCGAGTCGGAGCCCTATGTCCGTCTTGCGACCCTGCGGCAGCTGCACCAAGTGGTCGCCGAGCTGAACACCGCACGCAGCCTCGCGGAGACCTTGCAGACCGTCGCCGACGGGGCGACCGTCGGGCTCGGCTACGAGCTCGCCGCGGTCAACCTCGTACGGCAGGACGGCGACCTCGTGGTCGCCGCGGTGGCCGGCAGCGCGGGCGCGGAGGCGCTGATGGCCGGGCGGGTGGGCTCGCGCGCCTCCTGGGAGCGCCGGCTGGCCATGGGGGAGCGCTGGGGCGAGCTGTGCTTCATCCCGTCCACCGAGGGCTGGGTGCTGGATGACGACGACGTGCCGCAGTGGCACACCCCCGGGCCCTCACCGCGCTTCCCCGACGAGTGGCACCCGATGGACCGCCTCTTCGCGCCCATGTACACCGCCGCCGGCGGCAAGGGCGAACTGCTCGGAGTGATCTCCGTGGACCGGCCGCGCAACGGCCGGCGCCCCGGCGCCTGGGGCCAGGAGGCGCTCCAGATGTACGCGTTCCAGTCCGCCATCGCGATCAGCAACGCCCGGCTGCGGGCCAACATGCAGCGCGCGTTGGTCCGCCTGGAGCGCGAGCAGCAGGCGCTGCGGGCCAGCGAGGAGAGCTTCCGGCAGGCGTTCGAGTACGCGCCGAGCGGGATGGCCGTCGCCGAGATGGGCGGCGACCAGCGCGGCCGGCTGCTGCGCACCAACGACGCGCTGTGCCGGCTGCTGGGCCGCCCGGCCTCCGCGATGCGCCGCCTGTCCTTCTCCGACATCTGCCACCCCGACGACATCGGCACGCTGCTGCGCACCTCGGCGGAGGGCGGCCGGGCCGAACTGCGGCTGCAACGCCGGGACAACAGCTATGTGTGGGTCTCGCTGCGCAACTCGGTGGTCGCCGACACCGCCGACGGCCCCCGTTTCCTCCTCACCCACGTCGAGGACATCGAGGAGCGCAAACGGCACGAGCTCCAGCTCGCGCACCGGGCCAGCCACGACTCGCTGACCGGCCTGCCCAACAGCGCCGAGCTGCGGGCCCGGCTCTCGGCCCGGCTGTGCGCCCACCCGCCGAGCGCGCTCGCCGACGCCTACGCCTCCTCGGGCGCGGGCGGCGATCCGCGGTCCCTGCTGGGGTTCGCCGGGGAGGGCGAGCCGTTCGACGGCCTCGACGGCTTCCACGGCGAGGCGCCCCGGCCGGCGCCGCGCGGTGCGCTCCCCTTCGACCACCACGTCCATCTCTCCGCCCCCGCCGACGGCGCCGAGGACGACGGCGCCAAGGGGCTCGCGGTGCTCTTCTGCGACCTGGACGGCTTCAAGTCGATCAACGACCGCTTCGGGCACAACACCGGCGACGCGGTGCTGATCGAGGTCGCCCGCCGGCTGACCAGCGGCGTCCGGGACGGCGACACCGTCGCCCGGCTCGGCGGCGACGAGTTCGTGGTGCTCGCCGACGGGCTGGGCACGGCCGACGCCCAGGACCTCGCGGTCCGGCTGCGGAACGCGATCATCCCGCCGATCCGGGTCGAGGGCCGCGCCGTCCGGGTCGGCGCCAGCTTCGGCATCGGCTGGGCCAGCTGCGGGATGACCGCCGAGGAGGTGCTGGAGTCGGCCGACCAGCGGATGTACGTGGAGAAGCGGCGCTCCAAGGGCAACCGGCGGGCGGCGAACTGAAGCGGCGGGGGCGCCGGGCCCCGAGCTCCTGCCGCGCATCTCACATCCCCGGCATCCTGCCTGGGCACCGCCCGTTCACCGATCCGTAGCGATCTTGTGAACGAACGGGACCGGCGTGCCCCGGCCCGGACCGGGTAGGCTGCGCCGATGCGGCGCGACGGCCCCGGGTGGTCCGGAAGGGCAGGGCGCGCGCAGGGCCCGCGAACGCCTACGGACGCGCACAGGCGCGCAGAGACCGCTTGGGAGTGACACGGAATGACGGCCGGCAACAACGGCGCGGACACGCCGGAGAACGACGACCCCTTCGCCCACCTGTACCGCTCGGAGGGCGGCGAGGGCGGCGCGGGGTCGGGCGCCGGCGCCGCGCGGCAGCCAGGCGTTCCGCGGACCTCCTACAACCAGGTGCGCACGGTCGGCCAGCGGCAGTACGGCAACCAGCAGGGCCCGCAGGCGTACGGCCGGCAGAACGCGCACTACGCCGCCCCCGAGACGCTGCCCGGCGGCGGCGACCGCCCCCGCCAGGCCCCCGCCCCGGAGCCGCGGAAGGGCCGCAACGGCCTGCTGATCGGCGCGGTCGCGGTGGTCGCGGTGGTCTGCATAGGCATCGGCGCGGCCATGCTGACCAACAACACCAACAACACCTCGGACAACGCGGGCGACAAGCCGGGCCCCACGGCGGCCGACACGGTCCGGCCCAGCGAGAAGCCCTCCCAGGACAAGCCCACTCCGGGCAAGCTCCCCAAGGACGACGCGGGCGCGCTCCGCCTCGACGGCGGCGCCGTCACCGCCAAGGACATCCCCGGCGCCCGCACCGCCAGCGGCTCGTACGTCACCAGCCTGAACAAGCCCGGTGCGTCGGCGACATGGACCCTCGATGTGGAAGCCGCCGGCCAGTACAAGTTCTGGGTCGGCTACGGCGTACCGGGCAAGGACGCCAACCTCACGCTCAACGTGAACGGCCAGGCGCTGACCCGGCCGATAAGCCTGAGCAACTTCGCCCACGCCCCCGAGGGCGCCTGGGACAAGGGCTGGACCAAGTCCTGGTCGTACGTCCAGCTCAACAAGGGCACCAACACCCTCAAGCTGTCCTGTGAGAACGGCAACCAGTGCGACGTCAACCTGGACCAGGTCTGGCTCGCCCGGCCCTGACGCCGGGCCCAGACGCGCAGGCCCCCGGCGGGCGCCGCGGGGCCGCTCAGGCCGCCGCCGGGCGGTCCGTGACCACCACCCGGGGCAGCAGATCCTCGTAGGTCGCAGCGTCGAACTCGCCCGCGGCGGTGGCCCGTACGGTCGCGGCGGAGAGTGCCACCGCGCGGCTCAGCCGGTCCGGCCAGGGCAGCTCCTCGACCAGTCCGGAGAGCAGGCCGGCCACCGCGGAGTCGCCGGCTCCGGTCGGGTTCCCGGCGAAGCGGTGGGGTGGGGCGGCCTGCCAGGCGCCGTCGGCGGTCACCGCGAGCATCCCGTCCGGGCCGAGCGAGGCGGCGACCGCATGGGCGCCGCGGCGGCGGGCGTCGCGGGCGGCGCGCAGCGGTTCGGTGCTGCCGGTGAGGGCTGCCAGTTCGTCGGCGTTGGGCTTGGCGAGGTCGGGGCGGGCGGCCAGGCCGCGGCGCAGCGGTTCGCCGCTGGTGTCCAGCAGGACGGGGACGCCGACGGTGCGGGCGGCGCGGGTGAGCCGGGCGTAGACGTCCACCGGGACGCCGGGCGGCAGGCTGCCGCAGAGCGCCACCGCCTGTGCCCCGCCCAGGAGTTCGCGGTAGGTGGCGAGGAAGGCCTCCCATTCGGCGGGGGAGACCGTCGGGCCCGGCTCGTTGAGCTGGGTGGTGTCACCGGTGCTGCCGTCCACGACGGCGACGGTGCGGCGGGTGGCGCCGCCGACCGGGATCAGCGCGTCGGTGACGAGGGGTTCCTGGGCGAGCAGGGTGCGCAGCGCCTCGCCGGTGCCGCCGCCCGCGAAGCCGGTGGCGACCGTGCGGTGGCCGAGCGCGGCCAGTACCCGGGCGACGTTGAGGCCCTTGCCGCCGGGGCGTTCGGTGACCTCGGTGACGCGGTGGGTGCTGTGCGGGCGGAGCCGGGGGACGCGGTAGGTGATGTCCAGGGCGGCGTTCAGCGTGACCGTGAGGATCATGGTCTCCCCTCCGGGAGGAGGCCGGCCGGACGGCCGTGGGTGAGGGCACCGCGTTCCGCGGTGGCATACGGACAAGTGCGCGAGCGATCATGCCATCGCGAACGGTCGTTGGCCCAGACCCGGATCGGCCACCCCGGGCCCGGCCGCCGGTCGTGGCGGCCGGACCCGGGGTCGGTCGAGGTGGTCAGACGCCCGGCGGGCGGACCACCCAGGAGCCCTGCCGCAGCACGCCCACCACGTCGTACGCGGCGTCCAGCACCACCAGGTCGGCGTCCTTGCCGGCCACCAGGGAACCGGTGCGGCCGTCGATGCCCAGCAGGCGCGCGGGGTTCGCGCAGAGCGCCTGGACGGCCTGGCCGACGGTGAGGCCGTCGACGGTCAGGGCCCGCTTGAAGGCCCGGTCCAGGGTGAGCGTGGAGCCCGCGATGGAGCCGGCGGTGGGGCCCTGGCTGATCCGGGCGACGCCGTCCTCGACCTCGACCGGCATCGGGCCGAGGTAGTACGTCCCGTCGTTCATCCCGGCCGCGCCCATCGCGTCGGTGATGAAGGCGACCCGGTCGGCGCCGGCGTCGCGGAACGCCATCTGGAGGACGGCGGGGTGCAGATGGGTGCCGTCGTTGATCAGCTCGACGGTGATCCGCTCGTCCTCCAGCAGCGCGGCGACCGGGCCGGGCGCGCGGTGGCCGAGCGCGGGCATCGCGTTGAAGAGGTGGGTGGCGACGGTGGCGCCGGCGTCGATGGCCCGGCGGGTGGCGTCGTAGGAGGAGTCGGTGTGGCCGATGGCGGCGATCACGCCGGCGTCGGCGAGCAGCCGCACCGAGTCCAGGCCGCCCGCGAGTTCGGGGGCGACGGTCATCATCACCGCGGTGCCGCGGGCGGCGTCGAGCAGCCGGCGCACCGCGGCGGGGTCCGGGTCGCGCAGCAGCTCGGGCTGGTGGGCGCCGCAGCGGTGCGGGGAGATGAACGGGCCCTCGAAGTGGATGCCCGTCAGGTCGCCCTGCTGCACCAACTCGGCCAGGACCGCGGCCTGTCGGGCGAGGTCGGCCAGGTCGCCGGTGACGGTGGAGGCCGCCATCGACGTGGTGCCGTGCCGGCGGTGGGTGTCGATGACCGTCAGGCATTCCTTGGGGTCGGCGGAGGAGAAGGAGCCGCCGCCCCCGCCGTGCACGTGCATGTCGACGAAGCCCGGGACGACGAGGTGCCCCGTCAGGTCGACGACGGTGACCGGGACGTCCCGGTCGTCCCCCTCCGGCGCGGTGTCCGGAGGCAGGCCGAGGTCGTCGCCCCGGCTGTGGACCGCGGTGATCCGGGTGCCCTCGATGGTGATCCGGCCGTCGTCGGTGACGCCGGAGGGCCGGGCGATCCGGGCGCCGGCCAGGACCGTGCGCCCGGTCTCCGAGGGCCGTCCCGCGGACTGTTGCTGTGCCATCAGGCGGTTACCTCCGTTGCGAGAAGATCCCAGGCGAGGAGTCCTGCGCCCAGGCAGCCGGCGGCGTCCCCGAGGGCCGCCGGCACGATCGAGGGGAGGTGCTGGAAGGTGACGCGCGCGCGGACCGCCTCCCGCAGCGGTGCGAACAGCGTCTGGCCGGCCTCCGCGAGCCCGCCGCCGATGATGATCGTCTGCGGGTCGAGCAGGGTGAGCGCGGTGGTCAGGCCGTCGGCGAGCGCGTCGACGGCGCCCTGCCAGACCTCCTGGGCGCGGGCGTCGCCGGACGCCACGGCCTTGGCGCAGTCGGCGGCGCCGGCTTGCGGGTCGCCGCAGGCCGCCGCCCAGTCGCGGCCCACCGCGGCGGCCGAGGCCATCGTCTCCAGGCAGCCGCGCTGTCCGCAGCTGCACGGGTGCCCGCCGGGCCGGACCACGATGTGGCCGATCTCGCCGGCGCTCCCGTGGGCGCCGGCCTCGATGCGGCCGCCGTTCCCGATGGCGCCGGCGATCCCGGTGCCCAGGGGGACGAAGAGGAAGCGGTCGGTGTCCCGGCCGGCGCCGATCCGGCCCTCGGCCAGTCCGCCGGTGCGGACGTCGTGGCCGAGCGCGACCGGCAGCCCGCCGAGCCGCTCGGAGAGCAGGGCCCGCAGCGGGAGGTCGCGCCAGCCGAGGTTGGCGGAGTAGGCGGCGGTGCCGGTGGCCTCGTCGACGATGCCGGGGACCGCGACACCGGCGGCCAGCGCGGTGCTGCCGAACCGCTCCCGGCCGGCGTCGCGCAGGTCGGCGGCGAAGCCGAGGATCGTCTCGACGACCGCCTCGGGGCCGCGCTCGCGCCTGGTGGGGCGCCGCGCCTCGTACAGGAGGGTGTCGTCCGCCCCGGCGAGGGCGGCCTTCATTCCGGTGCCGCCCACATCAAGGGCGATGACGTGTTTCACGGGGGACAGTGTCGCGCGACCTGCCAATAAAGGTCTAGTCCACTCACCGTGCTGATCGCCACGTCGCGGGCGCCGGCCGCCCGCCGCGGCCCGGACGCGCGGGCGGTGGCGGACGCGCGGGCGGCGTTCCGGGACGCCTACCGCAGGCCCCGGTCCGCGCGAGGGGCGGGCCGCCAGGCGAAGCCGAGAGGGGGTGGTGTAGACCTTGTGGGGGGACAGTGGAGAGACTTGCTGTTCCGCGCCGGTCGAGGGCGATCCCCTACGACGGCGGAGGGAAGACCCGCAAGCGCGGAATCACAGGACCAAAGGGGCGGTAACAGCGGTGCGACGGCGGTACGTGAGCCTGGCGGCGGGACTTGCCGCAGCCATGACACTGACTCTCACCGGCTGCGGCAGCAGTTCGGAGGGCAGCGGCGTGACCCTCACGCTCGTCGCGGCGGACTACGGCGACAACAAGGCCAACAGTTCCGAGCACTACTGGGACGCCCTCGTCCGCGCCTTCGAGAAGCGGAACCCCGGCATCAAGGTCGAGGTGAAGGTCTACAACTGGACCCAGGTCGACAAGAAGGTCGAGGAACTCGTCCACGCCGGCAAGGCCCCCGACATGGCGCAGATCGGCGCGTACGCCGACTACGCCGCCAGCGGCAAGCTCTACAGCGCCGACGAACTGCTCTCGATACCGGTCCAGGCCGACTTCACGCCCTCGCTCGCGCAGGCCGGCGAATACCAGCGGGTCCAGTACGGTATGCCCTTCGGGGCCAGCACCCGGCGCCTGTTCTACAACAAGAAGCTGTTCGCCGCGGCCGGTATCACCACCCCGCCGCAGACCTGGGCCGACATCGTCAGCGACGCCACGGCGCTCAAGGCGAAGGGCGTCAAGACGCCCTTCGCGCTGCCGTTCGGCCCCGAGGAGACCCAGGCCGAGACGCTCCAGTGGATGCTCGCCGGCGGCGGCGACTACACCGACAACATCGGCAAGTACAGCATCAGTTCGCCCGAGAACGTCAAGACCTTCGAGTGGCTCCAGAAGGAACTCGTCGGCAAGGGCCTGACCGGCGCCGACCCCGCCAAGGTCAACCGCGAGGACGCCTTCGCCGGCTTCGCCGACGGCGACGTCGGCATGCTCAACGGCCACCCCACCCTCATGAAGCAGGCCGAGGCCAAGGGCGTCGACTACGGCACCGTCGAACTCCCCGGCCCCTACGGCCGGGCCAAGGCCACCATGGGCGTGGCCGACTGGATGATGGCGTTCAAGCAGAACGGCCACCGCAGCCAGGTCGGCACGTTCTTGAACTTCGTCTACAGCGAGCAGAACGTCCTGAAGTTCTCCACGGACTACAACCTGCTGCCGGTCACCACCTCCGCCTCCCACGCGATGCTCGCCGACGACCGGTTCAGCAAGCTGCACGGCTTCCTCAACCAGCTGCCCAACGCGCACTTCTACCCGTCCGACAAGACGTCCTGGCCGCTGGTCTCCAAGACCATCAAGGCCCGGATGGGCATCGCGGTCGGCCCGCGGGGCAACCCCTCCGCGGTTCTCACCGACATCGAGAACACCGCGGACACGGCGGACAACAGCGGGGAGTAGCGGCGAGGCGGCGCGGGGGCGCGGCCGCGCACGGGCCGGTGGGAGCCACCGGGCCCTGTTCAGCTGCGGCGCCGGTGGGCTTATCGTGGGAGCGGGACGACGGAGGGCGGAGTGGGATGAGGGACGGCACCGACCAGCGCATCGCCCGCGGGCTCTCCGCCCGCGACGAGGCGGTGCTCGCCGTCGAGCGCCGTTCATGGACCGGCCCCGGCGCCAAGGAACGCGCCATCCGCGAACAGCTCGGCATCTCCCCGACCCGCTACTACCAGCTCCTCAACGCGCTGCTCGACGACCCCCGCGCACTGGAGCACGACCCGGTGACCGTCAACCGGCTGCGCCGCGTACGGGACGCGCGCCGGGCACGGCGCTGAGCCGGTCCGCCCCCACCGCCCCCGGACGACGGCGCTGTGCGCCGACTCCCCTCCCGATGCGCCCGTACACCCGGCGTGCGCCCGCATCCCGCCGGTAGGGTCGGGCCATGGGCACCCCGAACGCCGCACCACACTCCGAACCGGCGCCGGACCCCACCCCGGCGCCGCCCACCGTCCCGATTCCGGACACCGCAGCCGGCCGCGAGGGCCTCACCGCCCTGCTGGCCCACCCCGAACGTGCCGTCGTCGCCCTCGACTTCGACGGCACGCTCGCCGACATCGTCCCCGACCCGGCCAAGGCCCGCGCCCACCCCGGCGCCCCCCAGGCCCTCGCCCGGCTCGCCCCGCACCTGCGCGCGGTCGCGGTGATCACCGGCCGCCCGGCCGCGGTCGCGGTCCGCCTCGGCGGCTTCGACGGGCTGCCGGGCCTGACCCACCTCGCCGTCCTCGGCCACTACGGCGCCGAGCGCTGGGACGCCGCCACCGGCGCCCTGCACGCGCCCGCCCCGCACCCGGGCATCGCCGCCATACAGGCCGAACTCCCCGGCGTACTGGACCGCTCCGGTGTCTGGCACGGCACCTGGGTCGAGACCGCCATCGAGCGCAAGGGCGGCCGGGCCATCGCCGTGCACACCCGCCGCGCGGCCGATCCGCAGCGCGCCTTCGAGCAGCTGCGGCAACCGCTCACCGAACTCGCCGAACGGCACGGCCTGATCGTCGAACCGGGCCGGCTGGTGCTGGAGCTGCGCCCGCCCGGTATGGACAAGGGCGTCGCGCTCGCCGAGTGGGTCGAGGAGACCGGGGCCGCCGCCGTGCTCTACGCCGGCGACGACCTCGGCGACCTGGCCGCCTTCGGCGCCGTCGAGAAGCTCCGTTCCGACGGGACGGGCGGCGTCCTGGTGTGCAGCGGCAGCAGCGAGGTCACCGAACTCGCCGACCGCGCCGACCTGGTCGTCGACGGCCCGAAGGGCGTGGTGGCGCTGCTCAACGCCCTCGCCGACCGCATCGAGAACTCCCCGGAGCCGCCGGACCGCCCCACGGGGACGGCCGCGACGGAAGGGCCGGAAGGACCGGAAGGGCAGGAAGGACCGGAAGGGCCGGAAGGGTAGGGGGAGCCGGTGCCGGCGGCCCCCGGAGGCCCGTCCGCCCCTCATCCGTCAGAAGCGCCCTAGTCCTCCTTGAGGCCCAGGGAGGACAGCGCCGTCGTCCAGTCGTGCGTGATGGCCTGCTGCGCCTTGGCCAGATCGGTCCTGCCGGAGCAGATGGCGGCCTTGAGCCTGTTCTCCACGCCGTCCTTGGGGTTGTTGGGCCCGGCGCCCGGCTTGTGGCCCGGGGACGGCGGCTCGACCCAGAGGTTGCGCGGGTCGTTGGGGTCGCCGCCCAGCTGGAGGCTGATGAGGTGGTCGTACTCGGCGTCGTGCAGCGGACCGGTGTAGCCGTACGCCTTGGCGTTGGCGGTCTTCTCCCGGTTGGTGATGCTCACCGGCGGCCGGATGTCCTTGGTGTAGCCGCTCCGGCAGATCGTGGTCTTCAGCGTCTGCGGGGTGACCTTGGGGTTGGTCGCCCCGGGCGTGCACTTCGGGTCGGGCAGCGGCTGCTTGTCGGCGGTGTAGCGGACGTGGCAGGTGCCGGGGCCGGGCTGCTGCTGCACCGTGTACGCGGACTGCGGCCCGGGGCCGACGGCTATCGCCCCGGACGGCGCGGACGCGGCGGTGGACGCCGGCCCGGACGCCGATCCGCCGCCCTTGGGGTCGGCACCGTTCTTCGCGGACGAACACCCGGCGACCGTGGTCGCGAGGACGGCGACGGCCGCAACTGCGGCCCACCGGGCGGAAGATGACCGTGTGCTGATTGCCATGGAAGAGGACTACCCCGCGCCGGCCCGCCGCAGCCGCGCAGCAGACGCGCGCGGGAGCACCCGCGGGGCGGACGCCGCCTGGCCCTAGCGCTCCCCCCGGAACCGCGCGCCGACCTCGCCCTGATCGGTCTCCCACCACGGGCGGGTCGTCTCCGGCTGCGGAGCCGCCGCTCCGGGGGCCGCCGCTCCGGGGGCCGCCGCCGCGGCCGCCGGCACCGGTGCGGACACCGCCAGGTCCCGGTCCAACCGGGCGTCCAGCGCCGCCGTCTTGCGCCGCTCGTCGCGGACCCACTCCGCGAACACCGCGATCAGGAACGGCAGTCCGACCAACTCGGCGAGGGTCAGCATCAGCCCGCCGCCGATCATCTGGTCCTGCTGGGGGCTGGGGTCCCACGGCTGGTGCCGGGAGGCGTACCAGCCGCCCGCGATCAGCGTCCCGCTGGTCATCACCACGATCCCGGGCACCGCGTCCACCAGCCCGTCCAGCAGCACCAGCAGCGCCCGCACCGGATGGCTGCACCACGACGGCAGCAGCTCCTCCCGGGTGAGCATCGGCAGCACGAAGAGGCTGCCGACCACCAGCAGTTGGAGATACATCAGCTCGTGCAGCGGACCGTGCCGCAGCGCCGTCGGGAAGTACGGGGTGAAGTAGATGGCCAGCTCCGAGGAGAGCACCAGCACCGTACTGACCAGGGGGAACGTCAGGAAGCGGACGAGCCGGCCGGAGACCGCCGCGCGCAGCCGGCGGGTGCTCGGGTGCTCCTGCGGCAGCGCCCGGAGCGCCAGCGACAGCGGGTCGCCCAGCGCCAGCCCCAGCGGCGCGATCAGGTCCAGCACGATGTTCTGCACCGCCGCCGGCCAGAACAGCTCATGGTCGTAGACCGCCAGCCCCGACATGGTCGCCACCGCGATCGCGCCCAGCCCCAGCCCGGCGAACGCCACCACCCGGGCCACCGGCCAGCGCTCCCCGCGCCGGGCCAGCCGCACCACGCCCCCGGCGTACAGACCGCCCAGGAGGAGGATCAGGACCAGCGCGTACGGATCGAGCTGCCAGGTGCCGATCAGCCGGCCGACGGTCAGCTCCGGCAGACCGGCCGCGGCCGTGTGCACGGCCGTACCCGTGGTCGCGGCCGCCGCAAGAGGGGAAACTGTCACGGCCCACCACGCTAGACCCTGTCCGCGCGCTCCCGGCGGCCGGGCGGCGCCCCGCACGCACTCCCGCGCACCGCGCGACGGCCCCGGTACGTTCCGTACCGGGGCGGCCGGTCACTCGCCCAGCGCCCGCAGCTGCTCCAGGAACCACTGCGCGGGCGGCAGCGCGGTCGCCGCCGCGGCCAGCCGGGCGCAGCGCGCGGCCCGCTCCGGCGCCGGCATCGTCAGCGCCTCGTGCAGCGCCTCGGCGGTCTGCGCCACGTCGTACGGATTGACCGTGAGCGCGTCCTCGCCCAGTTCCTCCCAGGCGCCGGCCTCCCGGGAGAGGACCAGGGCGCACCCGGCGTCGGAGACCACCGGCACCTCCTTCGCGACCAGGTTCATCCCGTCCCGGATCGGGTTGACCAGGGCCACGTCCGCCAGCCGGTAGGCCGCCAGCGACCGCGCGAAGTCGTCCCGCACGTGCAGCACGACCGGCTGCCAGGTGGCCGTCCCGTATTCCGCGTTGATCTCCTCGGCGAGCGCGCCGACCTGTGCGGTGTACTCGCGGTAGACGGCCAGGTCCTGCCGCGAGGGGTAGGCGAACGCGAGGTGCACCACCCGCTCCCGCCACTCCGGCCGGTCCGCCAGCAGCCGCCGGAAGGCCAGCAGTCCGCGCACGATGTTCTTGGACAGCTCCGTCCGGTCCACCCGGACGATCGTCTTCCGGTCGGCTCCGCCGATCTGCTCGCGCAGCGCCGCCATCCGCTCCTCGACGTCCGGCCGCCGCGACCGCTCCCGCAGGAACTCCGCGTCGGCGCCGAGCCCGTGGACCCCGATCCGGGTCCGGTGCGCCTTCCCCTCCGGCGGCATCGCGACCACGCTCGGCGTCTCGTGCCGCGGCCAGTGCACGGTGCAGTCCGGTCCCAGCGCCCGCTCGCAGCAGGCGGCGAACGCCCGCGCCCACCGCTCGGTCAGGAAGTTGGCGCGGTCGGCGCCGAGGATGCCGAGCACCACCTGCCGCTGGATGTCGTCGGGCAGCATCGCGAAGTACTCCGGCGGCGCCCACGGGGTGTGCGAGAAGTGCGCGATCCGGACGTCCGGCCGCACCGCGCGCAGCATCCCCGGCACCAGCGTCAGGTGGTAGTCCTGCACCAGCACCGCGGCCCCGGGGCCCGCACAGTCCGCGAGCGCGCCGGCGAACGCCGCGTTGTACGCCTCGTACGCCGCCCACTGGCCGCGGAAGTCCGCGTCGAACGCCGGCTCCAGCGGCGTCTGGTACAGCATGTGGTGGACGAACCACAGCACGGAGTTGGCGACGCCGTTGTAGGCCGCGGCGTGCACCTCCGCCGGGATGTCCAGCATCCGGACGTGCTGTCCACCGGTGTCCGCGGTGTCCAGCAGCCCGCCGGTCCGCCGCACCGCCTCGCGGTCCCCGTCGCCCAGCGCCGCGCACACCCACACCGCGTCGGCCCGGCGCCCCTCATCGAGGTGCTCGCCGCCGCGCGGTGGCTGCCCGATCGCCGAGAGCCCCGAGACAAGCCCCCCGCCGCCCCGCTTGGCGGTCAGCGCACCGTCCTCTCCCAGGGTGTACGAGACGGGCCCGCGGTTGGACGCGACGAGAACCTCGGCACCTTGCTGGACCGCACTGCGCTCGGAGACCATGTCGCGACATTAACCCGCCGGGGATCCGCGCAAACGTACGGAACATCCCTCAGGCCGCCCGCCGTTCCGCGTATTCGGGTATTCCGGCCATCGGCGGCCGCTCCTCGGTGTCCACCGGGGTCGTCCGCGGTACGAAGCCGTCCTCGCCGCGCTCGAACTGGGTGAGCCGGGGACGGACCAAGTGGCCGCGGGCCAGCCGGAGTTGGGCGGTGCGGTAGATGGCGGCGGCCATCCGGCCGAGCGCCTGGCCGCCCTGGTGGCGGTGCTTGCGCACGCCCACGTCCACCTGGGCCAGCGCGTCCAGCCCGACGGTGTGCAGGGCGTCCACCAGCAGCCCCAGCTCCACCCCGTAGCCCACCGGGAACGGCAGCCGCTCCAGCAGCGAGCGCCGCGCCGCGTACTCCCCGCCCAGCGGCTGCACGAACCCGGCCAGCTGCGGCCAGTGGAGGTTGAGCAGCGGCCGGGCGACCAGCTCGGTCACCCGCCCGCCCTGGCCGGCCGCGGACCGCCCCGCCGCGGTCTCCAGCGGCCGGTCGTACATCGCCTTGACGAACTGGACCTCCGGGTCGGTCAGCAGCGGCCCGACGATCCCCGAGACGAAGCCGGCGGAGAACTCCCGCAGATCGGCGTCGACGAAGCAGACGATGTCGCCGCTGGTCACCAGCAGCGAACGCCAGAGCACCTCGCCCTTGCCGGGCAGCGCCGGGATCCGGGGCAGCACGCTGTCCCGGTGCACGACCCGGGCGCCGGCCGCGGCGGCGACCTCGGAGGTGCGGTCGGTGGAGCCCGAGTCCAGCACCACCAGCTCGTCGACCAGCGGCACCTCCCCGGTCATCAGCTCGGCGCGGATCGCGGCGACGATGGCGCCGACCGTCGCCTCCTCGTCGAGCGCGGGCAGCACCACGCTGACCGTCTGGCCGCTCTGGCGTTTGGCCTCCACCAGCCGCTCCAGCGGGCGGTCCGCGGCGGACCAGGAGCGGCGGGCCAGCCAGCGCTCCACTTCTTCCAGCACGTCTACAACTCTCCTTGGTGGGCCCCGGGCCGGGGTCCGTTCGTGTGATCCATCTCGCGGACCGGACGACTATCTCAACGGACAGTGCCTTCCGTTACAGTCTTGAACAACGCGGAGGCCCGTCGCATGTCGGGGTCGCCGCGCGACAAACGCCTGGGCTCGTCCCAGTGCCATACCGCTCATCCAGAGGGGCAGAGGGATACGGCCCGTTGAAGCCCCGGCAACCCTCCAGTCGGTCTCCGCCGCACGAGCACAGTGCGTGCGCGAGGCTCCCGGCTAGGGAAGGTGCCAAATCCGTCTCACGGCGAGATGCGTCGTGAGGAAGATGAGGAGAAAGGGCCTCGCCTCCCATGGCTGTGCAAGCAACGGAACCCACCGCTGTCGCTCTCGGACCCGCCGTCGCACTCTCCTGCCGCGAATGCGGGCAGCGCTTCCCGCTCGGCCCGATCTTCGCGTGCCAGGAGTGTTTCGGACCGCTCGAAGTGGCCTACGACCTGCCGACCGGTGACCCCGAGGACCTGAAGAAGCGGATCGAGGCCGGTCCCCCCAACATCTGGCGCTATGCGCCGCTGCTGCCCGTCCCCGCCGACGTGGCCGACAAGCCCAACCTCAACCCCGGACTCACCAAGCTCGTCAAGGCCGACCGGCTCGCCGCCGAGCTGGGCGTCACCGGCGGCCTGTACGTCAAGGACGACTCCGGCAACCCCACCCACTCCTTCAAGGACCGGGTCGTCGCGATCGCCGTCGAGGCCGCCCGCGCCTTCGGCTTCACCACCCTCTCCTGCTCCTCGACCGGCAACCTCGCCGGCGCGGTCGGCGCCGCGGCGCGCCGCGCGGGCCTGAAGTCCTGCGTCTTCATCCCGCACGACCTGGAGCCCGGCAAGGTCGTGATGGCCGCGGTCTACGGCGGCGACCTGGTCGCCATCGAGGGCAACTACGACGACGTCAACCGCTTCTGCTCCGAGCTCATCGGCGACCCGCTGGGCGAGGGCTGGGGCTTCGTCAACGTCAACCTCCGCCCCTACTACGGCGAGGGCTCCAAGACGCTGGCGTACGAGATCTGCGAGCAGTTGGGCTGGCGGCTGCCGGACCAGCTGGTCATCCCGATCGCCTCCGGCTCCCAGCTCACCAAGATCGACAAGGGGCTGAAGGAGCTGATCGCCCTCGGTCTGGTCGAGGACCGGCCGTACCGGATCTTCGGCGCCCAGGCCGAGGGCTGCTCGCCGGTCTCCGCGGCCTTCAAGGCCGGGCACGATGTCGTCAAACCGCAGAAGCCGCAGACCATCGCCAAGTCGCTGGCGATCGGCAACCCGGCCGACGGCCCGTATGTGCTCGACATCGCGCGGCGCACCGGCGGCGCGGTCGAGGACGTCACCGATCCGCAGATCGTGGACGCCATCAAGCTGCTGGCCCGTACGGAGGGCATCTTCGCGGAGACCGCGGGCGGGGTGACCGTCGGCGTGACCAGGAAGCTGATCGAGAACGGCGTCCTGGACCCGTCGTTGACCACGGTGGTGCTGAACACCGGCGACGGCCTGAAGACCCTCGACGCCGTCGCCTCCGGGCCCACCGCCACCATCCGGCCGGACCTGGACGCGTTCCGCGCGTCCGGCCTGGCGGGTTGAGCCGGTCCCTGCCCCTGCCGACCCCCATCCCCGTAGCCCCTGGAGGCAGCAACATGAGCGTCACGGTCCGCATCCCCACCATCCTGCGCACGTACACCGGCGGCAAGGCCGAGGTCCCGGCCGAGGGCACGAACCTCTCCGAGGTGATCGCCGACCTGGAGAGGAACCACCAGGGCATCGCCGCCCGGGTGCTCGACGACGCCGGCAAGCTCCGCCGCTTCGTCAACGTCTACGTCAACGACGACGACGTCCGCTTCGAGCAGGGCCTGGAGACCCCGACGCCTTCGGGTGCGGGCGTCTCGATCATCCCGGCGGTGGCCGGAGGCTGCTGAATGCGCGCCCGCCCGGTGTGGAGTGCGCGGATCGAATTTGCGCCAACTCTGCCGGGGTGGTGACCGGAAATTGCCCCGCCCGTATGAAACGGACGGGGCAATTCCGTGTTGTGAAAGGCGATACCATTGGGGTGATCCCCCTCCGTTTATCTCTGCGTACATGCCGAACGCATATGAGAGCGGGGCGACTTGTGCGCAAGTTGTGTGCGCGGTTTGCCGTTTGTGTGGCTTATTCCCGGCCCGACTTGCCCTGGAATAACGGCATTTGAGCGTATGCGGCCGTTTCTTCGCCGCCAGAATTCTCGTCCGATTGACCTGTTGCGCTGGGCATCGGTCCAGATACATTCAGCGGCGGTCGACGCGTTCCGGCGCACACCCCGCGGACCATTTCCGGGGGGTGAGGTCTGACCCGGGTCCGCGGAGTGCGGTCCTGCGCAAGGGCCAGTAATAGGGGAGTTAGGCATGGCTCAGGGCACCGTCAAGTGGTTCAACGCGGAGAAGGGGTACGGCTTCATCGCGGTCGACGGTGGTGCGGATGTTTTCGTCCACTACAGCGCGATCCAGATGGACGGGTACCGCACCCTGGAGGAGGGTCAGCGGGTCGAGTTCGAGATCTCGCAGGGCCAGAAGGGGCCACAGGCGGACATGGTCCGGGTCACCGCCTGAGGCGGCGGCCGACTGCATCGTTGGAAGAAGGCCCGCATCCCCAGTACGGGGTTGCGGGCCTTCTGCTGTTCCCAGGCCCCTCCGGTGGACCTCCGTTCGCCCGCGCCCGCGCGAAAGTGCCGAGGTGCGGGGTGGTGCGGGTTCCCGCAGGTGCCGGGCCTGCGTCGCGTGCGCGCCCCGCGCGTCCACGCGCGTCCACGCGCGGGCGCGTGCGAGGAGAGGTGACGGTCCCGCCCGTCAGGCGCTTGCACTCGGTGGGTGCGAGTGCTAATCATTGCGTTAGCACTCTCCCCGTGAGAGTGCTGAATGGACCGGGTCGGTGAGGCCCGCATGCCAGGTGGGGCAAGGAACCACCGGGCAGGCAGGCCGTCCGTCGCGGGCGCCAGCGCGGTCCGAGTTTTCCAGCCCCAGTCCGGAGGGACCACTTCACATGGCCAAGATCATCGCGTTCGACGAGGAGGCGCGGCGCGGCCTTGAGCGCGGTATGAACCAGCTCGCCGACGCCGTCAAGGTCACCCTCGGCCCCAAGGGCCGCAACGTCGTCCTTGAGAAGAAGTGGGGCGCCCCCACGATCACCAACGATGGTGTGTCCATCGCCAAGGAGATCGAGCTGGAGGACCCGTACGAGAAGATCGGCGCCGAGCTGGTCAAGGAGGTCGCGAAGAAGACGGACGACGTCGCCGGTGACGGCACGACGACCGCGACCGTCCTGGCCCAGGCGCTGGTCCGCGAGGGGCTGCGCAACGTCGCCGCCGGCGCCAACCCGATGGCCCTCAAGCGCGGCATCGAGAAGGCCGTCGAGGCCGTCTCCGGTGCGCTGCTGGACCAGGCCAAGGAGATCGAGACCAAGGAGCAGATCGCCTCCACCGCGTCCATCTCCGCCGCCGACCCGCAGATCGGCGAGCTGATCGCCGAGGCCATGGACAAGGTCGGCAAGGAAGGCGTCATCACCGTCGAGGAGTCCCAGACCTTCGGTCTGGAGCTGGAGCTCACCGAGGGTATGCGCTTCGACAAGGGCTACATCTCGGCGTACTTCGCGACCGACATGGAGCGCATGGAGGCGGCGCTCGAGGACCCGTACATCCTCATCGTCAACTCCAAGATCGGCAACGTGAAGGACCTGCTGCCTCTCCTGGAGAAGGTCATGCAGTCCGGCAAGCCGCTGCTGATCATCGCCGAGGACGTCGAGGGCGAGGCCCTGTCGACCCTGGTCGTCAACAAGATCCGCGGCACCTTCAAGTCCGTCGCGGTCAAGGCCCCCGGCTTCGGTGACCGCCGCAAGGCCATGCTCGGCGACATCGCCATCCTCACCGGTGGCACCGTCATCTCCGAGGAGGTCGGCCTCAAGCTGGAGAACGCCGGTCTCGACCTGCTCGGCCGCGCCCGCAAGGTCGTCATCACCAAGGACGAGACCACCATCGTCGACGGTGCCGGCGACAGCGAGCAGGTCCAGGGCCGGGTCAACCAGATCCGCGCCGAGATCGAGAACAGCGACTCGGACTACGACCGCGAGAAGCTCCAGGAGCGCCTCGCGAAGCTGGCCGGCGGCGTGGCCGTCATCAAGGCCGGTGCCGCGACCGAGGTCGAGCTCAAGGAGCGCAAGCACCGCATCGAGGACGCCGTTCGCAACGCGAAGGCGGCCGTCGAGGAGGGCATCGTCGCCGGTGGTGGCGTGGCCCTGCTGCAGGCTTCCTCGGTCTTCGAGAAGCTGGAGCTGGACGGCGACGAGGCCACCGGTGCCGCCGCCGTGAAGCTGGCCCTGGAGGCCCCGCTCAAGCAGATCTCCGTGAACGCCGGCCTCGAGGGTGGCGTCATCGTGGAGAAGGTGCGCAACCTGACCCCCGGTCACGGTCTGAACGCCGCGTCCGGCGAGTACGTCGACATGATCGCCGAGGGCATCATCGACCCGGCCAAGGTCACGCGCTCCGCGCTGCAGAACGCCGCCTCCATCGCGGCGCTGTTCCTCACCACCGAGGCCGTCATCGCCGACAAGCCGGAGAAGGCCGCCGCGGCCGCTCCGGGCGGCATGCCGGGCGGTGACATGGACTTCTGATCGACCTCTGGTTGATCGAGTTCT
Source organism: Streptomyces sp. NPDC093097 (assembly GCF_044754325.1). Taxonomy (NCBI): domain Bacteria; kingdom Bacillati; phylum Actinomycetota; class Actinomycetes; order Kitasatosporales; family Streptomycetaceae; genus Streptomyces; species Streptomyces sp. NPDC093097. Next base: position 434,707 of record NZ_JBIVOW010000002.1, on the reverse strand, counting down.
GTTCCGTTCGCCGGGGCGGCACCCCTCTCACAGGGGGTGCCGCCCCGGCGGCGTTTTTCCTGCCCCCGGGGTGGCGACGGCGGAGCAGGGGAGAGGCGCGACGGGAGCGCACGGAAGGGCACGGCGGCGAGGGCCGGGCCATGCGATCAGGGCATGGGCATCAGGGGACGGGTTCGGCCTGACGGGTGGCGGCTCGGCGTGCCTCCGACCGGCGCGCCAACGGAGCGGGCCCCACCGGGGAGACCCTTCGCACTGGGCCCTGTCCGATGGGGCTGCGCGGGCCCGCACAGGTCCCATCGGACAGGCCCCAGGCCCCCGCCCCCACCCGGAACAGGACCCGCCCGTGCCGAACGTCCCGAACCCCACACGGACCGGTGCCCGCACCGTCTACGAGCCCGTGGTCGCGCCCACCACCCGCTACGCCGGCCGGGAGGCCGCCGCGGCCGGCCTCTTCGGTGCCGCCGCCCTGCTCTACAACTGGTGGCTGCTGGAGTTCGCGCTCCCCACCGGCCTCGATCCCCGGCACTCCTACGTCAGCGAGCTCTACGCCGCCGACCAGCCGTTCCGCGTCCTCTTCAGCGGTCTGGAGAGCGGCTGCGCCCTCCTGGTCATCACCGGCGCCCTGCTCGCCCGCAGTACGCCCATGGGCCACGGCCGTTGGGCCCGCGCGGGTTGGCTCTCGTTGGCCGGCCTCGGCCTCTCCTCACTGGCCGACGTCCTCCTCCCCATGGCCTGCGCCCCCTCGGTGGAGTCCGGCTGCGAGGCCGTCCACCCCTGGCACACCGCCACCAGTGCCTTCGCCCACTTCTTCCTCTTCGCCTCGATGGCGTCCCTGAGCCGCGCCGCCGTCGTCCAGCGCCCGCCGATGCCGCTGGTCCGCCGCTGGGGGCCGCGCGTCCTGGCCATGGCGATGCCCGCCGCGATCCTCACCGTCGGCCCGCTCGTCGGCCACCCCGGCTGGCACGGTGTCCCGCAGCGTGCCCATCTGGTGCTGGTGGGCGTGTGGTACGCCCTGCTGGCCACGGAGTTGGGGCGCTCGGCGCGCAGGCGGCGACGCTGGGCGGGCCGCTGGGACGGTCGTTGGATGCGGTACGTGGACGGGCTCGGGCGCGTATGGCGGAGCGCACCCGTTGGACGCGGGAACGGATCTGGTGGGGAAGGGGCCGGCCCTGGGGGAGCGGGCCCGGAGGCGTCCGGTCGGGAGGGGACTGCCTGAGCGTGGCGGGCAGGGGGTGGGCTGGTCGGGGTGAGGTGCGGCGGAGTTGTGGATTCCGGCTCGTTGCCGCCGGCTTGCCGCGGCTGGCTCTGGCTCTGGCTTCCGACTTTCGGCTTCCGGTTCTCTGTTTGGGGCCTTTGCTTCCTGCCTCCTGCTTTCGGCGTTCTGCTTTCTGGTCTTGGTTGTCGGTGCTCAGTCCCCGGAGGGGGATGTGGAGGTGGCCACCCGGAGGCCTTGCGTGCCGTGGGTGGTCTGGATGTCCGGATCTGACGTGTGGAGGGCAGTGTGGGGCGTGGCGTCGGTGGCTCGGGTCGTATGCGGCTCGCCGGCGGGCGAGTTGAGGTTTGTGCGCTGCTGTGCGCTGAGGCCGAAGAGGTAGGTGGCGACGAAGCCGACGGCGTAGCCGATGAGGAGGCCGAGGGCGTAGACGGTGAGCGTGGTGGTGAGTGAGTGGTTGCCCTTGACCAGGGGGAAGAGGGCCCAGCCGGAGGGGCCGATGGCGGTGGTGCCGACGGCGTCGCCGAGTTGGTTGAAGAGGCCGATGAAGCCGCCGCCGAAGGCACCGCCGAGGCAGGCGGTGACGAAGGGGCGGCCGAGGGGGAGCGAGACGCCGTAGATCAGGGGCTCGCCGACGCCGAGCAGGCCGGCGGGGAGGGCGGAGCGGATCGTCGTACGGAGTGAGTGGTTGCGGCGGAGGCGGACGTAGAGGGCGAGGGCGGCGCCCACCTGGCCGGCGCCGGCCATGGCGAGGATCGGGAGGAGGGTGGTGTAGCCCTGCTGCTGGATCAGGGTGGTGTGGATGGGGATGAGGGCTTGGTGGAGGCCCAGCATCACCAGGGGGAGGAAGAGGCCGCCGAGGAGGAAGCCGGCGATGGCGCCGCCGTGGGTGAGCAGCCAGCCGGCGGCGGTGCCGATGGCGGTGGAGACCTCACCGGCGGCCCACATCAGGCCGAAGACGGTGACCAGTCCGGTGAGGAGGACGGTGAGGGTGGGGGTGAGGAGGACGTCCAGGGCTTCGGGGACGCGTCTGCGGAGCTGCTTCTCCAGCTGGGCGGCGAGGAGGGCGGCGGCCAGGGCGCCGAGGACGCCGCCCTGGCCGGGGGCGAGTTGCCGGCCGAACGCGGTGACGTGGGCGATGCCCGGGAAGACGGTGACCGCGGCGACCGCGCCGCCCAGGACGGGGGTGCCGCCGAACTCCTTCGCGGTGTTGTGGCCGACGAAGACCGCGATCAGGGACATGAAGCCGGAGGCGAGGGCGGTCAGGGCCGGGACCAGGGCGGGCAGCCAACCGGCGTTGGTGAGCAGGCCGTTGAGGCCGGCGATGATGCCGCAGCCGATGAGGGCGGGGATCAGCGGCACGAAGATGTCGGCGATGCGGCGGAGGAACAGCTTTACGGGGGTGGCGTTGCGAGACTTCTGGCGGGCTTTGAGGGCGGCGCCTTGGGCGGCCAGGTCGGCGGCGGTGGTGGAGGAGGAGGCAGCGGGGGCGACGGTGGTCGGGGCTTCGGTCGGGGTGCGGGGGTACTCGTCGGCTGATGATGGGGTGGGGGTGACCGTGAGTGTGGGGGCTTCGGTGATGAGGCGTTCGAACTCGGGGGTGACGCGGGCGACCGTGCCGGGGCCGAGCACGATCTGGTAGGTGTCGTCCTCCACGACGCCGAGGACGGCGGGGAGCGCCTTGAGGGCGTCGTCCTGGACCAGGGAGCGGTCCTTGATGCCCAGGCGGAGGCGGGTCATGCAGTGGGCGACGGAGATGACGTTGTCGGCGCCGCCGACGAGGGGGAGGAGCGCGGCGGCGGTGGCGCGGTGCTTGTCTTCGCTCATGGGCGGTGCCTTGCTGTGCGGTCAATGGGGCCAGGTGGGGTGGGGGACGGCGGACGGGGCGGGGTGAGGCGAGGGTCAGGTGCTGTGGTGGGTGGGGTCGGGGGCGGACTGGAGGGCGGTGCGGAGGTGGCCCTTGGAAGCGTTGAGGAGGCGGGCCGCCTCGTGGCCGTCGACACCGCCGAGCAGGACGAGGATGGCGTTCTTCACCTCGCCGTCGGTCTCGGTGAGGGCGGCCTCGATCTCCAGGTCGGAGGCGCCGGTGGCGAGCGCGACGATGCGGCGTGAGCGGGCCCGCAGCTTGTCGTTGGAGGCGCGGACGTCGACCATCAGGTTCCCGAAGGTCTTGCCCAGACGGATCATGGTGATCGTCGAGATCATGTTGAGGACGAGCTTCTGGGCGGTGCCCGCCTTGAGGCGGGTGGAGCCGGTGATCAGCTCGGGGCCGACGACGATCTCGATGCCGTGCTCGGCGGCCGCGGCGAGGGCGGAATCGGCGTTGCAGGACAGGCCGATGGTCAGGGCGCCGATGGTCCGGGCGTGCTCGACGGCGCCGATGGCGTAGGGGGTGCGGCCGGAGGCGGAGATGCCGACGACGACGTCGCGGTCGGCGACGGCGAGCGCGGTCAGATCGGCGGCGGCCAGCTCCTTGCTGTCCTCGGCGCCTTCGACGGCGGTGACCATCGCGGACGGGCCGCCCGCGATCAGGCCGAGGACTTCGGACGGGTCGGTGTTGAAGGTGGGCGGGCATTCGCTGGCGTCCAGGACGCCGAGGCGGCCGGCCGTGCCGGCGCCGGCGTAGATCAGGCGGCCGCCGCGGGCCATGCGGGCGGCGGTGGCGTCGATGGCGGCGGCGATCTCGGGGAGGCGTGCGGCGACGGCGGCGGGGACGGTGGCGTCCTCGTCGTTCATCAGGCGGGCGATGTCGAGGGTCGGGCGGCGGTCGATGTCGGCGAGGTCGGGGCGGAACGCCTCGGTGGTGAGGGACTCCAGCTGGGTGCGCAGGGCTGCGTAGTGGGGATCGGTCGGCGGCATACGGGCGGGGCTCCTTGGGGTGGTGGGCGCGGAGGGGTCAGGGATGGGGGTGGTGGCGGTGGGCGAGGGCTTCGTAGGAGGCGGAGAGGGCGGGGGCGGCCGTTTCGTAGGTGCGCTGGGCGACGCCTATGAAGAGGCAGTCCACGACGAGGAGTTGACTGGTGCGGGAGGACATGGCCGCGGGGCGCAGCTCGCTCTCGCGGGCCGTGGACGTGGTCAGGACGTGGTCGGCGTAGGCGGCGATCTCGCCGTCGGGGCGGCCGGTGATGGCGATCGTCGTCGCGCCGTGGTCGAAGGCGACCCGCAGCGGCTCTATGACGTCCGTCGTGCGGCCGGAGTGGGTGATCGCGATGGCCACGTCGCGGGCGCGCATCTGCACGGCGTTGGTCACGGCGAGGTGCGGGTCGGAGTGGGCGTGCGCGATCAGGCCGATGCGCAGCAGCTTTTGGACCAGGTCCTGCGCGACGAGGTTGGAGGCGCCTATTCCGTAGACGTCGATCCGGCGCGCGGCGGCGAGGGCGGCGACGGATGCCTCCAACTGGGTGACGTCCAGTGCGGCGGCGGTGTCGGCGAGGCACTGCTGCTCTTCCTGGGCGAGCTTGGTGACGACGTCGACCAGGGAGTCGTCGACCGCTATGTCGGCCGTCACGGCGGGTGCGCTGCCGGTCGCCTGCTGCGCGGCGAGGGCGGCGAGGGCGAGGCGCAGATCGCGGTAGCCCGGATAGCCGAGGAGGCGGGAGGTGCGCACGACGGTGGCTTCGCTGGTGCCGGTGCGCTCGGCGAGGCCCGTGACGGTGAGGGCGGCGCAGCCGGCCGGATCGCCGGCGACCGTCTCGGCCACCCGCTGCATGGAGCGGGTCATCGTCGGTGCGAGCGTGCGGACCTTGGAGGCCAGCGCCGCGGGGGCGGGCGGAGCCGGCGGGGGCGGGGGCGAGGTCGGTCTGCTGCTCCTGAAAGTTTCCTTCATCGCGCTCGTCATGGCTGAAAGCTATTTTCAGCGCCGCGGCGCGTCAACACCCTCCGTGAAGCCTGTGGATAGACCGCGGACGGCGTCGGCCGCCGGCCTGTGGATAACTTCGGCTGTGCGGCGGCTCGGGCGAGAATGAGGTCATGGAGCTGGAACAGGCATTGCACGCCGCGCGAGCGCTGGTGCTCGCCGACCTGATGGCCGACGACGTCGCGGACGCCGAGATCGTCTCGCTCGTCGAGGACGCGGTCACGCACCGCCGATGGTGGGTGGAGCAGTGGCCTGAAGGTGCCTCGTTCGTCGCGGGACTCATAGCGCAGGACGTACAGGACGCCCTGCTGGAGCGGTACGGACGGTGGCCGCTGTGTCCGGTGTGCACGGACGCCGGTGATCCACACGCGCTGGATGTGGAGCCGGAGTTGGGCCCGGACCCGCACTGGGTGTGTCCGAAGACGGCGGTGGCCGTCGCCCCGGTCGGGCGGCTGCGGGCGCCGGCGGAGGGCTGAGGTGGCGATCTATATCGACCCGCCCATCTGGCCTGGGCACGGTCGTATGTGGTCGCACCTGGTCAGTGACCGGTCGTTCGACGAACTGCACCGCTTCGCGGCCGCGATGGGCGTGCCGCGGCGGGCCTTCGAGCGCGATCACTACGACCTGCCGGCCGAGCGGTATGACGATGCCGTGCGGGCGGGGGCGGTGGAGGTCGGTTCCAAGGAGCTGGTCCGCCGGCTCACGGAAGCGGGGCTGCGGCGCCCGAAGCACCGTGATCGCCGGGGAGCCGTGTGAAGCGGCGCTCGGGCGCATGGTGACGGGTGGCGGCCGACGCGGGTGAGGCGGGAGCCGAAGAAAGAGCCGGTCCGGCCGCTGCATGCGGCGGCCGGACCGGCGAGGCGGCGGGGGCGTCAGCGGGTTTCCGTGGCGTCGACGGTGGTGGAGGTGGGGGAGGGGGCCTCGCTGCCGGTGGGGGAGGGGGCCCTACGGGGCGACGTGGCGGCCCTCCCCGGCGTCACACCGCCCCCACCCGACACCGCCACAACGCGCGACCGCCCCGTAGCGCGGTGCATCCGGTAGGCGAGTGCGGTGGTGAGGACGGCGACGGCGGCGAGGGCCGCGCCGGTCCAGGCGACGGACGGGTAGCCCCAGCCGGCGCTGATCGTCACGCCGCCCAGCCAGGGGCCGAGGGTGTTGCCGATGTTGAAGGCGGCGGTGGTGGTGGCGCCGGCGAGGGTCGGGGCCGCGTTCGCCACGTTGAACATCCGGGCGTTGAGGGCCGGGGCCGTGGTGAAGGCCGTGACGCCGAGCATGAGGGAGAGGGCCACGGCGGCGATCGGGCTGTGGGCGGTCAGCGCCAGGACGGTGAGGACGACGGTGGAGGCCGCGATGCCGCCGAAGAGCGTGCCGAAGAGGTGGGCGTCGGCGATCCGGCCGCCGATGAACGTACCGATCAGCGCGCCGACGCCGAACAGCACCAGCACCCCCGGCACCCAGCTCTCGGCCAGGCCCGCGGTGTCGGTCAGGAGCGGGGAGAGGTACGAGAAGAGGGCGAAGACCGCGGCGCCGTTCATGGCGGTGGCGATCAGCGCCAGCCAGACCTGCTTGTCCTTGTAGATGGTCAGCTCGCGGCGGAGCTGCGGGCGGTCCTCGCCGGTGGGCACCTCCGTCCGCGGCACGAGGGCGACGACGCCGACGAGGCCGATCGCGGTGAGCACCGCCACCGCCCAGAAGGCCGAGCGCCAGCCGGCGTGCTGGCCCAGCAGGGCGCCGGCCGGTACGCCGGCGATGTTGGCGATGCTCAGGCCGCCGACCATGACGGCCATGGCGCGGGCCCGGGCGTTGACCGGGACGAGCGAGACGGCCACGGCCGCGCCCACCGCCCAGAAACCGGCGCAGGCCAGCGCGCTCACCACCCGGGACACGAAGAGCACGGAGTAGGAGGGCGACAGGGCGCCGGCGACCTGGCCGAGGCCGAAGAGGGCGAGCAGGGATATCAGGGTGGTGCGGCGGGGCAGGCGGAGCGTGGCCGCGGCCAGTACGGGGGCGCCGACCACCATCCCGATGGCGAACGCGGAGACCAGCAGTCCGGCCTGCGGGATGGAGACCCGCAGATCGCGGGCGAGCGGCTGGAGGATGCCCGAAAGCATGAACTCGCTGGTGCCCAGGGCGAATACGGACAGGCCAAGGACGTAGACGGCGATGGGGAGGCGGGCGCGGGGACCGGGGGCGGATGGTGCTGGCATGACAGGTACCAACCGGCCGGGCGGGTGTGGGCATTCCCGGTTGCGGGGTGTCGTCCGCCACCCGCAGAGCGCCCGCCGGTCGGCCACGGACCGCTCGCCCGCCGGCCACGGGGCGTGTGCCCGCCCCGGTCAGGCGCTGCCGTCCGCCCCGGTCAGTCGCTCTCGCCGGTGCGGTGGTCGCTGCCGCTCTCCAGGAGGGCGAGCTCGGTCGACAGGTTGTGCCGGGCCGGCCCCTCCCAGTGGTCGTGCGCCCATGGGGTCCGGAACAGGCGGGGCAGCGCGAGGAGTTGGCGCAGGACGGCGGCGCGGCCGGCCCGGAAGTCCGGGTCGGGGACGAAGGCGTACTCGGCGCGGACGGCGGCGGCGTAGGCGGCGTAGGCGTCGGGGGAGCCGGCCAGTACGGCCAGGTCGGCGTCGCACAGGACGGCGCCGTCGCGGTCGTCGGGCGCCGGGGCGTGGGTGACGGTGAGGCGGACGAGGCGGGCGACCTCGGCCGTACGGGGCGCGGCGATGCCCAGTTCGGGGAGGGCGCGCTCGGCGAGGGCGGCGCTGCGCTCCTCGTTCTCGGAGCGGTCGGGCCGGTAGACGGCGTCGTGGAACCAGGCCGCCAGCTGGACGGTGGGCAGGTCCTCGGCGTACGCGGCGAGTTCGTCGATCCGGTCGAGGACGGCGATGAGGTGGTCGGTGGTGTGGTAGCGGCGCTGCGGTTCGGCCCAGCGGCGGAGGAGGTTGTCCGCGTACGGGGTGGGGTCGGGGCCCTCCTGGGCGCCGCGGGCCTGGGCCACGGTGGCCGCCCAGCGGGCGGCCAGGGCGTGGTGGGGGTCGGTCATGGGCGTCATTGTGCCGGTCAGGAGCCGGGCTCGTCGCGGCAGGAATGGAGGTCGATCAGGTCCACATTGGGTTTGTAGTGGGAAATCCAGTCGGGGTCGGCCGAGGGAATCGAGTCGAGCGACTGCTTGAAGTCCTGTTCCCAGTCGCTGGATTCCACGTATTCGCGCAGTGCGTCGCGGAGTTTGTAGCAGTCGTCGCGATGGCCTTTCGCCATGGCGATTCCGTAGCGGTTGGGCGGGCCGATGGTGAGGTTCGGGACGACCTTCAAATCCTTGTACTTCTGGGTGAATCCGTAGAGGATCATCAGGTCGGTGGAGACCGCGGCGGCGTGTCCCGTACGCAGGTCCTCGATGCAGCTGGAGGCGTCGGAGGCGTCGTAGGGGAAGCTGCCGGTGTATTTCTTGAGGGTGTCGGTGGAGGTCGTTCCGGTCCAGGCGCAGACGCGTTTGTGATGGAGGTCCGAGAGGTTTCGGATGCCGCGCTCGTCCTTGAGGACCATGAATCCCTGAGGGGTGGAGGCGTAGGGGCCGACGAAGTCGAGGTCCTCCATGCGCTTGGGGGTGATGGAGAAGGTCGCGACGACCAGGTCCTTCTTCTTGTTGTGGAGGACGGTGCTGCGCAGTTCGGAGGGGACTTCGCCGAAATCCGGTTCCACCTTGAGTTTCTTGAGCACGTGGTTGGCGACCGCGACGTCGAATCCGATGGGCTGGTAGTGCTCGATGGCGCTGGTGCCGGGCTGGTCGTTCTTTATTCCCACATCGACTTTTCCGGACTGGAAAAGGGACTCCGCTGAGGAGCCGCAGGCGGAGGCGGTCGCCGCGAGGCCGACGAGGAGCAGCAAGGGCGCCAGCGTGCTACGGCGCATCGTCATGGGATCCCCGTTTCTCCGCGCGAGGCACGGACGTGTGCGGTGGGGTCACTTGTCGTAGAGGGCGGCGTGGGTGGTGCGGATGTCCAGCCGGCAGCCGGGGGCGGTGGTGAGCTCGACGCTGACCCGCGCGGTGCGGACCTGTGCGCCCAGGGGGAACTCGGCGGTGCCGCCGTGGCGGACGGTGGCCGGTCGGGTCATGTCGCCGGAGGGGAGCAGTGTGAGCTCGGCCGAGGAATCCGGGCGGCAGGTGGGGCCGTTGCGGTCGTGGTCGTCGATGGCCAGGGTGAGGCGCAGGGTGTTGCGGGACTCCTTGGGGGCGTCGATGTCCAGGGTGAGGGTGTAGCGGGCGCCGTTGGTCAGGGAGCGCTGTGCCAGCGGTGCGACCTTGCCCGTGACGTCGATCTCGCCGTGGGTGGCGACGCTCCGGAAGGCCAGCCAGCCGCCGACGGTGGCCAGGACGGAGACGAGGGAGAGTGCGGCCACGATCCGGGCGTCGCGCGGGCGTTGGACGAGGACGCGGGCGGCGGCGGTGGCGAGCGCGAGGGCTGTCAGGATGCCCCACAGGACGTACTGGGCGGCCGGGCCGTCCGGCCAGGCGGTGCCGGCGAGGATCAGGCCGGCGCAGGCCAGGATCAGGGGCAGCCAGCGGGCGCTGGGGTGTTGCATGGCCCAGCGGACGATGACGTTGCGGATGGAGCCGGCGGCGATGGAGTAGTCGCCCTGGGCGGTGGTGGTGTTCTGGGTGTCTCCCGGGCCCGGGCGGTGCGGGCGCCGGGGGCTCATGCATCGCCCCGGGGCTGGGGGGCGCCTCCCATGGTGATGGTGCCGTGGATCTCGCTGGCGACGATGGAGCCCTGGCCGGTGGCGGTGTTGTGGTGGACGACCCGCGGGCCGGTGGTTCCGGCGAGCTGCGCGACGTGGTGGCGGAATCCTTCGGCGTCGTGCTCGGGGGAGTTCAGCCAGGCGGTCAGGGCGGCGGCGAGCAGCCGGCGGTCGTTGTCGTCGAGGGTGGCCAGCAGGCGGTCGAGGGCGTCGGCGCGGTCGGTGTCGAGGAGGGGCTGTGCGGTGTCGTCGCCGGGAGCGGTGTCGCGGCGGTGCAGCAGGCGGCGGAAGAAGCCCTCGCCGGCGGTCACGGTGCGTTTGGCGATCTCGTCCTGGGCGGCGGTGAGGACGGAGGTGCCCAGGCTGTTGGCCGCTAGTACGAGATATGGAGCTATTTCGGCAGATACGGTGGCAAGGTCGGACATTCAGTTTCTCCGTCCTCGGGTTGCGGGCAGGCGGCGGATGGCTGCAACGCCCTTACAGGAAAGGCGTGTTACCCATGTGAAGGCTGATTCACACTCGCTTTATTGGGTGGTTTCGGGAGGGTGGGAGACGAGGAGGGCGGGTGGATTTCGGCCGCGTCGCGAGGCGGGTGGCGGTGCGGCGGTCAGCGAGCGCTTAGTCTGGGTATTGGACTAGACCTGTTGTGGGGTGAGGGGCGGGAGCGGTGGGCCGCGGGACGTGCGTGCGGCGTCGCTCCGGCCGCCCGCCCCGCGCGCTCTTGCCACGTCGCTCGTCATCGGAAGGTTGGGTCGTATGAATCAGCGCGCGCTCCTGGAGGTGATCGCCCTCGGCCCCGAGGACGCGGTCGCCGCGCAGGCCGGCGGTGCCGACCGCCTGGAACTGGTCGCGGACATGGCGGCGGACGGACTGACGCCGTCGCGCACCACGTTCGCCGCGATCCGCGCGGCCGTCGACATTCCGCTACGGGTGATGCTGCGCGCCGCCGACGGCTTCGCGGCGGGCGACGTGGACGCGCTGTGCGCGCAGGCGGCGGCGCTGCGGGCGGAGGGGGCGCAGGAGTTCGTCCTGGGGTTCCTGACGCCGGGCGGGCGGGCGGACCTCGCCGCGGTGCGGGCGCTGGCCGAGGCGGTCGACGGGTGCCGGTGGACGTTCCACCGGGCCGTGGACCGGGCCGCCGACCGCGACGCGCTCCGCAGAGACCTGGCGGGTCTCACGGGGCCGGCCGGGCTCGACACGTATCTGACCGCGGGCGCCGCGGAGGGCGTCGCCGCGGGGCTGGCGACGCTGGTCGCCGAGCAGGCGCGCACCGCGGCGGACGAGCCCGGGTACGCGCCGCGGATCCTGGTCGGCGGCGGGCTCCGGCTGGAGCACCTGCCGGAACTGCGGGCGGCCGGGCTCGACGCCTTCCACATCGGGGGCGCCGCCCGCCCCGGCGGCTGGAGCGCCCCGGTGGACGCCGCGGCCGTACGGGAGTGGCGGGCGGCCCTGGACGCCCCGGTGGTCTCGCCGGTCTGAGACGGGGTGTACGGGGCGGCGCCTCCGGGGCGCCCGCCCTCGCTTCCCGTAGGGGGCGGGTGCGGGCCGGCCGCCCAAGGGGCCGGCCGGCCGGCCGGGGCCTCGCCGACTGCCAGGCGCGGACTGCCAGTTGGCCCGGCCCACCCGGCCCACCCGGCCCACCCGGCCCGGCCCGCCCGGCCTGCCCCGCCCGGTCGCCTCAGTCGTTCCCGAGGTGCTCCGGCAGGTCCGTCGCGTGGACGATCGTCAGGCCGGAGACCGGGCGGGTCAGGCACACATAGAGGCGGCGCAGGCCGGTCCGCTCGTCCGGTTCGCCGTCCACGATGGCGGCCGGCTCGTCCACCACCACGTAGTCGTACTCCAGACCCTTGGCCAACGTGGCGGGCACCAGCGTCAGCCGGGCCTCGGCCGAGGTCTCCGCGCCCGGGGCCAGGCAGGTGATCCCGGCCTCCTCAAGTGCCGTGCGCAGCACCGGAATTCGCGCGTCCGCGGCGATCAGGCCGATCGAGCCCTCCTTGGCCAGCGCGTCGCGGCAGGCCGTCAGGACCGTCTGGTCCAGGTCCGCCGGCCGCACCGTGCGGATCGCGAAGTCGCCCGCGGACTCGCGGATGGAGGTGGCCTCCTTCAGGTCGGGGGCGATCGCGGGCAGCAACCGGGACGCGTAGGCGATGACCTCGCGCGGCACGCGGAAGCCCTGGGTCAGCTCCTCGACGGTGGAACCGGGCTTGCCCAGATGGGTCAGCGCCTGCTCCCAGGTGTCGGTCGCCCACGGGGTGGTGCCCTGGGCGATGTCGCCCAGGATCGTCGCCGAACCCGTGGTGCAGCGGCGGCCCACCGCGCGGTACTGCATGGGGGACAGGTCCTGCGCCTCGTCCAGCACCACATGGCCCAGCGAGTGCGTCCGGCTGACCAGGTCCATCGTCTCGTCGATCAACACCGCGTCCGCGGACGACCACTTGGCGCTCTTCGCGCTGCGGGCCGGCTTCGTCCACAGGATCGTCTTCTGCTCCTCCGGGGTGAGGAGCCCCTCGGCGTGCTCGGCGAGGAAGTCGGCGTCGCCCAGCAGCCGCAGCACCAGCTTCGCCGGGTCGACCGGCGGCCAGATCGCCTTGACCGCAGCCTTCACCGCGGCGTTACGGGCCACCGCGTCCTGCACCCGGTCGTCGGGTGCCTCGCCCGCCTGCTCCATCCGCACCAGGACGGCGTGCGCGATCCGCTGCGGCAGCGCCTCGCGGGCCGCGCCGTAACGGATGTCGCGGTCCCGCAACTCCTGCACGATCTCTTCGAGTTCATACGCCGGAATACGCCAGCGGCGGGAGCCGCGGACCACCACGCAGGGCTCCTGCGGCGGCGTGATGTGCGAGTGGACCGCCCGGCGCAGCACCGCGGCCATCCGCGCGTCGCCCTTGACGGTGGCCGCGGCCGCGTCGTCCGTGCCGCGCACCTCCACATGGCCGACCAGGTCGTCGATCGTGGCCTGCTTGACCTCCAACTCGCCCAGGGCGGGCAGCACTTGCTCGATGTACTGGAGGAACGAGCGGTTCGGGCCGATCACCAGGGTGCCGGAGCGGGCCAGCCGCTCCCGGTGGGCGTAGAGCAGATACGCGACCCGGTGCAGGCCCACCGCGGTCTTGCCGGTACCGGGCGCCCCCTGGACGCAGACCGTGCCGCCGATGCCGGCCCGGACGATCTCGTCCTGCTCGGGCTGGATGGTGGCGACGATGTCGCGCATCGGGCCGACGCGCGGACGCTCGATCTCGGCCTGGAGGAGGGCGCTGGTGGTCTCGGCCTCGGCCGGGTCGGTGAGGTGCTCGTCCTCGTAGGCGGTCAGCTCGCCACCGGTGTAGCCGAAGCGGCGGCGCAGCTTGAGGTCCATCGGGTCCTTCTTGGAGGCCCGGTAGAACGGCTGGGAGACCGGGGCGCGCCAGTCGATGACCATGGGGTCGCCGTCGGTGTCGTGCACGTGGCGGCGCCCGACGTAGAAGTTCTCCCCGATGGCGCCTTCGGCGAGGTCGAGGCCGGGGGCGTGGAGGTAGTCGAGCCGGCCGAAGAAGAGCGGGGTGCCGGAGAGGTCGGCGAGGGCCTTGATGCGGGCGTCGATCTCGCCCTGGAGGACCTCGGCGTTGACCCAGTTCGCGGTGACGTTCGTGATGTCGAGGGCCTGGGCGTCCTCCCGCATGGCGCGCAGGGCGGCGCGGGAGGCGGTGAGGTGCGCACGCTCCCGCTGGAGCGGGTCGGCGGCCGCGGCCTCCTGAGCGGGCGACGGGTCCAGGCTTTCGGTGCGTGGCGCCGGCGTTGAGGGGTGGTGGTCGGGCGACGGGTCCAGGCTTTCGGTGCGTGGCGCCGGCGTTGAGGGGTGGTGGTCGGGCGACGGGTCCAGGCTTTCGGTGCGTAGCGCCGGCGTTGAGGGGTGGTGGTCGGGCGACGGGTGGGCGTGCGAGGGCACGGGCTTGCCTCCGGTAGCGGGTCATTCCTGGTATGCGGCGCCGGTGCGACGGCGGGCGTCGGCATGATGCGAGGGCCGCCCGGTTTCCGACCGGACGGCGGCACTCCCCTGACGGGAGGCAGGCAGGCGCGCGATTTTAGTCAGCGGCCGTCTGGGGCGCCAATGGATTTTCCGGTGGGCGGGCGGGGGAGGGGGAGAACCCTCACGTCCCGTAGGTCTCCCGTAGGGGATGGAGTGGGCCCAGAGGTTGATGCCGGGACGCGGAGAGATCGCACCGTGGGGCGATGTGCGCCACTCACGTGAAAACGATGATGGAGACATGAGCAGCGCAACGATTTCCTCAGCCTCCGTCCACGCCGTCCCGCTCCGTTCGGCCAAGGGTGCCGCGGCCCTCGGCGCCGATCGCACCGCCGGCTCGGCGGACGCCCACGAGCACCGCCGCCCGCTGGGCAACGCCCTGCGCGCGGTCAAGGTCTTCACCGCCGCCGCCTTCAGCGTGGTGGTGATGGGGGAGTACACCGAGGGCTGATCCGCCACCACGCACGGCTTCACTGCACCGCGGCTTTCACTTCACCGCACCGCATGCACTTCACCGCACCGCATGCGCCGCACCGCACCGCATGCGCCGCACGGTCAGACAGGCGGCATCACGCCCCATTCGTGCGTGTGATGCCTGATTCCGCATGGACATCCGTTTGACCGGAAAGCGTTACAGACGGTCGGTCTCGATCCACTAGCGTCGCCGCAGCCAGCGCGCGCTCAGGGCGACGAGGAGGGGTCAAGGATTGTCTGCCGCCGACGGGACGGGGACGTGGACATGGAGACGCACCTGGGCGCAGAGCTTGGCGAGCCCCGGCCGGCTGGGGACAGGCGCGGCGCTGCTGGCGCTGTCCTGCGCCGGGCTGTTCGCGCTCTCACTGGCCGTGCAGCTCCCGATGTCCGACATAGAGGTCTACCGCGCCGAGGGGCAGGCCGCCGCGACCGGCGGTGATCTCTACGGCTTCACGGTCACCAAGTGGGCGCTGCCGGCGACGTATCCGCCGTTCGCCGCCCTGCTGTTCATCCCGACCACCTGGATCTCGCTCACCACCCTCAAGATCACCTGCGTGATGGTCAACGCGGCCCTGCTGGCGTTGTTGATCCATCTCTCCTGCAAGGCCGCCGGCCTGCGCCGGGCCGCGTACTCCGCGCCGCTGGTCCTCGCCACCACCGCGCTTGGCATCTGGCTCGAACCGGTCTTCCAGACCCTGGTCTTCGGGCAGATCAACCTCGTCCTGACCTGTCTGGTCCTGTGGGATCTCTCCCGTCCGGACGGGGCCCGCTTCAAGGGCTTCGCCACGGGGCTCGCCGCGGGCGTCAAGCTCACCCCTGCGATCTTCGCGGTCTATCTGCTGATCACGGGTCGGGTGAGGGCGGCGTGCACCGTCCTGGCCGGGTTCGTGGTGTCGGTGCTGCTGGGGGCGCTGGTACTGCCCGGGGCGAGCGTGGAGTTCTGGACGCGGCGGATGTTCGAGACGCAGCGCGTGGGCAAGGTGTGGATCGTCGACAACCAGTCGCTCCAGGGGCTGGTCGCACGGCTTGCGCGCACCACCACACCGGGCGTCTGGTGGCTGGCGGCGGCCGTGGTCACCGGGGTGGCCGGGCTCTGGATCGCCCGCCGTCTGTACGCCCGCCGCGGCGGGGACCTCTGGGGTGTGCTGGCCGTGGCCGTCACGGCGCTGCTGGTCTCGCCGATCAGCTGGTCGCACCACTGGGTCTGGTGCGTGCCGCTGCTGGCCGCGCTGAGCGCGCGCGCCCGGCGCGACCCCTGGCGCTGGGCGCTGGTGGGCGCCGTCGCGGTCGCCTTCAGCGCCCGCTCGATGTGGGTCCTCCACCACGGTGGCCTGCGGGCGCTGCACTTCGCCTGGTGGCAGCAGCCGCTCGCCGCCCCCTATCCGCTGCTCGGCCTCGCGCTGCTGGCCGCGCTGGCCTGGTGGACGGTCCGGACGCCGCCGCGCACCGGCGCCCCCGGAGGGGAGCCGGCCGCCCGGGGCGTCCCCAAGCCGCGCAGCGGCGATCGGCCGGCCGCGGCGACGCACCCCTGAGGGTCACGCCGGAGTCGGGTCGTCCTCTCCGGCGGTGAGGCCGTCCCCGCCCATGAGGTCGTCGTCGATGAGGTCGTCCCCACCCGTGAGGTCGGTCCGGCCCGCGGTCAGCAGCTCATGGGCGTCCATGATCCGGTAGGCGTAGCCCTGTTCGGCGAGGAAGCGCTGGCGGTGGGCGGCGAAGTCCTGGTCGATGGTGTCCCGGGCGACGACCGAGTAGAAGCGGGCCTCGTGGCCGTCCGCCTTGGGGCGCAGGACCCGGCCCAGCCGCTGGGCCTCCTCCTGGCGGGAGCCGAAGGTGCCGGACACCTGGATCGCGACGGTGGCCTCCGGCAGGTCGATGGAGAAGTTGGCGACCTTGGACACCACCAGCACCGAGAGCTCGCCCTCGCGGAAGGCGTCGAAGAGCTTCTCGCGCTGGGCGTTGCTCGTCTCGCCCTTGATCACCGGGGCGTCGAGGTGCTCGCCCAGTTCGTCGAGCTGGTCGATGTACTGCCCGATGACCAGCGTCTGCTCGCCCGCGTGCCGCCGGACCAGCGCCTCGGTCACCCGCTGCTTGCTGTCCGTGGTGGCACAGAAGCGGTACTTCTCCTCCGATTCGGCCGTGGCGTACGCCAGCCGCTCCGCGTCGGTCAGGTCCACCCGCACCTCGACGCAGTCCGCCGGTGCGATGTACCCCTGGGCCTCGATCTCCTTCCAGGGGGCGTCGAACCGCTTGGGTCCGATCAGGGAGAAGACGTCCGACTCCCGGCCGTCCTCCCGCACCAGGGTCGCGGTCAGCCCGAGCCGCCGCCGGGCCTGGAGATCGGCGGTGAACTTGAAGACCGGCGCGGGCAGCAGGTGCACCTCGTCGTAGACGATCAGGCCCCAGTCCCGGGAGTCGAACAGCTCCAGGTGCGGGTAGACGCCCTTCCGCTTGGTCGTCAGCACCTGGTACGTGGCGATGGTGACCGGCCGGATCTCCTTCCTCGTCCCGCTGTACTCGCCGACCTCGTCCTCGGTCAGGGACGTCCGCTTCACCAGCTCGTGCTTCCACTGCCGGGCCGAGACGGTGTTGGTGACCAGGATCAGCGTGGTCGCCTTGGCCCGTGCCATCGCCCCCGCGCCCACCAGCGTCTTGCCGGCGCCGCAGGGCAGCACCACGACGCCGGAGCCGCCGTGCCAGAAGCCCTCCACGGCCTGCGCCTGGTACGGGCGCAGCGCCCAGCCGTCCTCCGCCAGCTCGATCGGGTGCGCCTCGCCGTCCACGTAACCGGCCAGGTCCTCGGCCGGCCAGCCCAGCTTCAGCAGCGTCTGCTTGATCTGCCCGCGCTCCGAGGGGTGCACCACGACCGTGTCCGGGTCGATCCGCGCGCCGACCAGCGGCTGCACCTTCTTGGAGCGGAGGATCTCCTCCAGTACGGGGCGGTCGGTGGTGGAGAGCACCAGGCCGTGCGCGGGGTGCTTGGTGAGTGTCAGCCGCCCGTACCGCGACATCGTCTCGGCGATGTCGACGAGCAGCGCATGCGGCACCGGGTACCGCGAGAACTGCACCAGCGCGTCCACGACCTGCTCGGCGTCATGGCCGGCGGCCCGCGCGTTCCACAGGCCGAGCGGGGTCACCCGGTAGGTGTGGATGTGCTCGGGCGCCCGCTCCAGTTCGGCGAAGGGCGCGATGGCCCGCCGGCAGGCGTCCGCCTGCTCGTGGTCCACCTCCAGCAGCAGCGTCTTGTCGCTCTGGACGATCAAGCAGGACACACATACCTCCGTTGATGGGATCGCGCAGGTGACAGACACCGTTCCAGCTCAGGTGCGGGCCAGCCCCGTGCCCGACGCCGCGAGGGCGCCTCGGCCGGCGCGCCCGGAATGCGCGCCGCTCTCTATGGTCGCCCATCGCGCGAAACAGGGGGACCACTTCCCCGCAGCGGCCGCGCGGGGCCCGCGAGGAGCGGGGCGCGGCGCGCGGTGCCGGACGGCTGATCGGCGACCGGGGGATGCGCCGGTCAGACGGCGTCGTCGGCCAGTTCCGCGACGCCGGTGATCCGGTGGAGGGGGTAGGTGCGGATCTCGTCGGAGGTGTGGTCGTAGGCCGTGACGTAGCCGCCCTCGACGCGGACGGGGGCGATCACCCGCTGGCTGGCCGCGCCGTCGGCGTTGACATAGCCGATCCAGACGGGGGAGCCGGTGAGGACCGCGGCCTGCATGGTGGCCAGGGTCTCGGCGGAGGTGGTGCGGGGCAGGGCGCCCGGGGTCCGGGGCGGGCCGTCGTCGCCGGCCGCCGGTGTGGTGGGGTGCGGGCCGGCCTCCGGGGCCGGCTTGCGCGCGGCGGTGGCGGCGAGGTCGCCGGCGCGGATGGCGCGGACCGCGGCCGTGAGGAGGGTGGGGTCGGGCGGCGGCGGACCGTCGGGGGCCGGGGCCGGGGCCGTACGGGGCGGGGTGCGGTAGGTGTCGGCGCGGACGAGAAGGACGTCGCCGGCGGCGGACTCCGCGGCCGGGGCGTAGCCCATCGCCCGCAGCCCGTCGAGGAGTTGGTCCGGGGCGGACTGGGCCGCGAGCACGGTCGGGGCCAGCCGGCGCAGGCGCAGGGCGGCGGCGCGGCGGTCGGCGAGGATCTCCGAGAGCAGCGCGTCGTCGTCGCAGCGGACGTAGGCGGTGGCCGCGCCGACCCGCAACTGGCCGTGTCTGCGGGCCACATCGTCGATGAGGTACGCGAGCGGCTGGGGGACCGGGGTGCGCGAGTGGGTGGTCAGGAACTCCTGGAGCTCGGCGGCGGACCGGCCGCTGTCCAGGGCGCGGCGCACCGAGGCCGGGGTGAAGCGGTAGACCGTGGCGCCGCCCTTGGACTCGATGTCGGCGAGCATGCCGAGCGCCTCGGCGAGCGGACGGCGCAGCGGGCCGGGGGCGACGGCGGTCAGGTCGGCCTGGAGCAGGACGTGGTCGAGCGGCTCGGGGAGCAGCGGGGCGAGCAGGGCCGCGGCGCGGCCGGCGGCAAGGGTCGCCTCGGCGGGGGTGAGCGGGAGGAACGGGGCGGCTTCCGCGGGCGGCTCCGCGCGCAGGGCCCCGTCCGCGCCGAGGAGGGCGCGGCCGTGGGCGGCGAGCGCGCCGCGGCCGGTCACGCCCAGCAACTCGGCCTCGGTGAGCGTCCATTGGGCGAGCCGGGAGCGCAGGTCCTCGGCGGGGGCGGGGCCGGCTGGGGCGTCCGCGGGCGCGGCCGCCGACGCCGGGGCGGCCGGTGCGGCGGCCCGCAGGGGGCGTTCCCAGCGCAGCCGGGACAGCAGCGCCGGCTCCGGGACGGAGGTGCCGGGCGGGAGGGTGGCCAGCAACGTCAGCGCGCGGTGGCGGACTTCGGGGGCCGGGGAGCGGTCGAGGTGCGCGCCGAGGGCGGCCAGCGCCCGGCCCTTGGCGTCGGCGGAGCCGACCAGGCCGGGGGTGCGGGTGGCGGGCAGCCAGGCGGCGACCAGGGTCGCCCAGCGCTCGTGGTCGGGCAGGTGGAGCCAGTCCTCGGCGGCCGGGGTGGTGGCGTAGCGCTCGTCGGCCTCGCCGTCGGAGGCGATCAGCCCGGCCGCGTAGGCGAGTTCGAGCCAGAAGGCGGCGAGCTGCTCGGTGGTGTCCAGGGCGGTCGCGGTCCGTCTGAGGTCGCGGATGCTCAGGCCGCCGGCGCGCAGGACGGGCGGGCCGCCGAGGTCCCACTCCTTGAGCAGCTCCTCGACGGTGGCCAGCGCGGTGAACGCCTGGCTCGCGGCGGCGTTGTCCACAAGCTGTGGATCGCGGGCGGTGACCGGGTCGAGGGCGGGCGGCTGCGGCTCGGGGACGCGGTGCGCGCGCCCGGCGCGCAGGTGCAGCGCGGCTTCCCTGGGCAGGACGACGTTGCGGGCGCCGACCGGGAGCAGCAGACCGCGGTCGAGCAGCCACGTCAGAGGGGCGGCCGGCCGGTCGGTGACCGCCCCGTAGGGCGGGCCCCACACCAGCTTGTCCAGGACGGCGACGGCCTCGGCGGGCGCGGCGTCCAGCAGCGCGGCCATCCGGGCGCGGTCGCAGAAGAGGTCGGTGAGGGCGGCGACCGCGGACACCGGGTCGTGGGTGGCGGGCAGGCCGGCCGCGACCAGCAGTTCCTGGAGCCGGCCGGGCGACATCCCGGCGGTGGCCTCGGCGACGGTCGGGCCCAGACCGGTCGGCGAGGGGCGGGTGGGACTCGGGGCGAGCAGTTCCCGGGCGGTGCGCACCGGCCGCAGCCGGTCGTCCGGGCCCCACACCAGCGCCTGGGCGCGCAGCGCCGCCACCGCCCGGGGCAGCGCGGCGGCGACCGCCTCGTCGCCGGCGTCCCCGGCCATCAGCGCCGCCAGCGTCGCGTACGGGCACGGGTCCGGTGCGACCGCCAGCGCCTCGGCGGTCTGCAGGGCGAAGGTGTCCAGCCGCTCCACCGCCCGGACCACCGACGCCCGGGTGCCGGCCCGGGTGGCCAGCTGCGTCAGATCGCCCGGCACCGGGTTGAGCAGGTCGGGCCGGGCCCGCAGCAGCTCCGTGAGCCCGTCGTCGGAACGGGTCCTGAGCTCCTCGGCGAGGGTGCGGGGGGTAGCGGTGGTCATTCGTCCTACGTTAGCCGGGCGGGGGTGGCGGCGGGAGCAGGCCAGGGGAGCGGATCGGGGTGCGACGGCGGCGGGGACCGGTGGCGGTGCCGGGCCACGCGGTACCGTCGGGGCAGCAACCAGCGCACGCCGCAGGGGATTTCGTGGGGATCGAGAGCGAGCAGCTCGTCTTTGACTATCTGAGCCGGGTGGGCGACCTGGCCCAGCAGCGGGGGCTGCCGTCCGGCGCCCGGATGCGGCTGGTGGCCTCGCTGCGGGCCCGGATCGACGCGCAGAAGGCCGACCAGAAGGCCGATTCGGTGCCCGGTGTGAAACGGATGCTGGCCCGGCTGGGGACGCCGGAGGCGGTGGTGCAGGCCGCGGCCGACGAGGCGGGTGCGGCCGGCGCGGAGGGCGGCGGCGCGCCCGCGCCCCGGCCGGCCCCGCCGGTCGCCGCCCCCGTGGAGCCGGACCGCCCCGCGCAGTGGACCGCCCGCGAGAAGCTCGGCGGGCTGCTCGGCAAGGTGCCGGCGCCGCGCGACGGGGACGCGGCGGAGCCGGGCGGCCGCCGGCCGGTGTTCCTCAAGAAGCGCGCCGACCCGCCGGCCGACCCGCCCCCGCCGGCCGCCGCGCCGCCCCATCTGGCCACCGCCGACGAACTGGGGGACGCCGAGGACCCGCCCGACTGGTGGCGGGTGGAGGCCGCGCCCTACGGGGCGGAGTCCCTGCCCTTCGCGGCGGAGGACGCGGTGCCCGGATTCGTCGGCGGCATCGAGATCCCGGAGGTCTGGGAGCGGCCGGAGGACGACGACAAGGACGCGGACGGCAAGGGCGCGAAGGGCACGAAGGGCGCGGGCAAGGACGCGGCGTCGCCGGGGAAGGACGGCGGCAAGGACGGCGGGCGGCTCCTGCCGGCCCTGGTGCGGCGGACGCTGGGGGTGCGGCGGCCGCCGGCCCCGGCCGAGCCCGAGGCCGGCGCGGAGCCCGCGGCGGACGCGGCGCAGAAGCCGGCGCCGGTGCCGCTGCGGGCGTGGCTCAGCCCGGTGCTGACGCTGGCGGTGCTGCTGCTGGTGGCCGGTGCGGTGCTGGGCTCCTGGCTGGCGCTGATCGGCGGCTGGGGGCTGGCCTACGTCTCGCACCGGCTCAGCCGCAAGGAGGCCAAGTTCGCGGCGCTGGGCGTGCCCGGTCTCGTCGTCGGCAGCCTGGTCGTCTGGTTCTGGGGCCGCTACGACGGGCGTTGGGGCGACCGGATCGCCCCGGGGCACCTGGGGCCGGAGCTCCTCGCCGGCCTCCCGGTCGCGGCGCGGGTGGCGGCGGTCGCCTCGGCGCTGTTCCTGCTGTGGCGGATGCGGCGGTCGCCGGCGGAGTGAGGCGGGCCGGGCGCGCCGGCGCCTGACGTCCCGGCACGGTGCGGGCGGAGGGCATCGGCCACCGCCCGCGTCGCCTCACTTCTTGGCCAGGCGCTGCTGGATCTCGTCGAGGACCTTGTCGGCGGCGGTGTAGCCGATGCCCTGGATCCAGAGCTGGTCGTCGACGCGCAGCGACCTGCCGTCCCTGACGGCCCGGAGGTTCTTCCAGAGGGGGCCGGTGGTGATCTGGGCCTCCTTGGACTTCTCGGGGCTGCCGTAGGTGGCGTAGAAGACGATGTTGGCGTCGGCCTTGGTGATCTGCTCGGGGCTGACCTCGACCATCAGGCCGTCCCGGGCGTCGTCGACGACGGAGGTGGGGCCGGTGCCGATGTCGTCGAGGACGGTGCCGATATAGCTCTGGCAGCCGTAGACGCGGGTGTCGGCGCCCTCGACGAAGCGGACGACGTTGGTGCGCAGGGCGCGGACCGTGGCGGGGCCGCCGAGGGACCTGGTGACCCGCTCGGCGTGCGCGGCGTACGCGGCGACGGTGCGCTGGGCCTCGGGGATCTTGTTCAGCGCGGCGGCGTGGACGGCGAAGTTCTGCTTCCACGGATAGCCGGTGGACTCGGTCATGACGGTCGGCGCGATCTTGCTGAGTTCGGCGTAGCGCTGACCGTCGCGGACCTTGTTGGTGAGGATCAGGTCCGGCTTGAGGGCGGCCACCGCCTCCAGGTTGGGGGCGCCGATCCTGCCGACGTCCTTGACGCCGGCGAGCGTGTCCTGGGGCAGGTAGTCCAGGAAGCCGGAGGCGACGTCGGAGCGGGTGGCGCCGACGGGGGTGACGCCCAGGGTGAGCGCGGAGTCCAGCTCGGCGGTGTCCAGGACGACGACGCGCTTGGGGGCGTCGGGGACCCGCACCTCGCCCATGGCGGTGCGGACCGGGTGGCTGCCGTCGCCCTTGGGGGCCGGCGCGGGCCAGCTGGTGGTGGGCTGCGCCGGGCAGTCGGCGGCCTTGAAGGTGCCGTCGGGGCCGGCGGCGGAGGCGCCGGAGTCGTCCTTCTCGCAGGCGGTGAGCAGCAGCGCGCCGGCGGCGACGGCGGCCGCGGCGGCCGTTGCGGTGGTGCGGCGGGACCGGCTGGCGGCTGCGGTGGAGCGGGACATGGCCTGTCCTTTCGGCTCGACGGCGGGGCGGTCGGCGGGGTGGGTGCCCCGGGGAGCGGTCGTCACCGCCGGGGGTTCCCTTCCCAGGGACGGCCCGGAACCACCAGGGGCGAGCCGGTCACCGGGTCCGGGACGACCACCGAGGCGAGGCCGAAGACCTCGTCGACGAGGTCGGCGGTGACGATCTCCGCGGGGCGGCCCTGGGCGACGACCCGGCCGGCCTTCATGGCCACCAGGTGATCGGCGTAGCGGGCGGCCTGGTTGAGGTCGTGCAGGACGGCGACGACGGTGCGGCCGCGCTCGTCGTTGAGCTGGCGCACCAGGTCCAGCACCTCCACCTGGTGGGCGATGTCCAGGTAGGTGGTCGGCTCGTCCAGCAGGAGCAGCTCGGTCTCCTGGGCCAGCGCCATGGCGATCCAGACCCGCTGGCGCTGGCCGCCGGACAGTTCGTCGACCGGACGGTCGGCCAGGGCCGCCACGCCGGTCCGCGCCATCGCCTCGGTGACCGCCCGTTCGTCCTGCGGGGACCACTGCTGCCACCAGCGCTGGTGCGGCTGGCGGCCGCGGGCCACCAGGTCGGCGACGGTGATCGCCTCCGGTGCGACCGGGGTCTGCGGGAGCAGGCCGAGCGACTGGGCGATCTTCCGGGTGGGGATGCGGGCCAGGTCCGTGCCGTCCAGGAGGACCGCGCCGCGGCGCGGCCGCAGCAGCCGCCCCAGGGCGCGCAACAGGGTCGACTTCCCACAGGCGTTGGGGCCGACGACGACGGTGACCGCGCCGTCCGGCACGTCCAGGTCCAGGCCCTCGACGACGGTGCGTTCCTCGTAGGAGAGGGTGAGGCCACGGGCCGTCAGACGGGCCGCGGCGGGCTCCTCCTGGGTGGGGGCGCCCGCCGGGGGCGCGGGCCGCGGGGTACCGGTCACGCTTGTCCTCCTGTGGCCCGGCCACGGGCCCGATGGCCCCTGACGATCAGCCAGATCAGATACGGGGCGCCGACCGCGGCGGTCAGCACGCCCACCGGCAGCTCGGTCGGCGCGAGCAGCTTGCGGGCGAGCAGGTCGCCGAGGACGACGACGACGGCGCCCAGCAGCGCCGAGCAGAACAACGGGATCTGCGCGGTCCGGGTCAGCCGGCGGGCGATCTGCGGGGCGAGCAGCGCCACGAAGTCCACCGGCCCGGCCGCCCCCGTCGCCATCGACGCCAGCGCCACCCCGACTGCCACCAACCCCAGGCGGGTGCGGCCCAGGTGGACGCCGAGCGCGGTCGCGGTGTCGTCGTCCAGGGAGACGGTCCGCTGGGCGCGCGCCGCCCACAGCACGGCCGGCAGCAGCACCAGCAGCGCCCCTCCCAGGGGCGCCGCCTCCGCCCAGCCGCGCCCGTTGAGCGAACCGGTCATCCACACCTGGGCCTGCTGGGCCACCAGGTAGTCGCCCTTGGTGAGGAACAGCTGGGTCACCGAGCGCAGCGCCACCGCGAAGCCGATGCCGATCAGCACGAAGCGGGTGGCGTGCAGCCCGCCGCGCCAGGCGAAGACGTAGACCAGGGCCGCCGCCAGCACCCCGCCGGCCACCGAGACGTACGGCAGCACCGCGGACGAGGTCACGCCGAAGGTCATCGCCCCGACCGTCACCGCCCCGGCCCCCTGGGTGACGCCGATGATGTCGGGGCTGGCGAGCGGATTGCGGGCCACCGTCTGGATCAGCCCGCCGGCCACCCCGAAGGCCGCGCCGACCAGCAGCCCGACCGCCATCCGCGGCAACCGCAGCGTGCCGACGACCAGTTGCTGTGCGGACGGCTCGCCCACCAGCACCTTGACGACCTCGGAGGGCGCCACCCAGCTCTCGCCGGCGCACAGGTACGCCACGCACACCGCGGCCAGCGCGGCGGTCAGCGCGGCGGCGACGACGGTGGCGCGGCGGTGCAGCAGGAGGGAGCCGCGGCCGGCCCGGACCAGCGCGTACCCGGCGGGGCGGACCGCCGCCGGGCGGGCGGCGCCGGCGACGGTCTCCGTACGGGCCGTCATGCCGCCACCGTCCGCCGCCGGACCAGGGTGACCAGGAACGGCACGCCGATCAGCGCGGTCATCACGCCGGCCGGGACCTCCGACGGCGGGAAGAGCACCCGACCGACGGTGTCCGCGACCAGGACGACGACCGGGCCGAGCAGCGCGGCCATCGGCAGCGCCCAGCGGTGCTCGGCGCCCACCAGCGCCCGGGCCAGATGCGGGACGGCCAGGCCGACGAAGGCGATCGGGCCGGCCGCCGCCACGCCCGCGCCGGTCAGCACCGTCGCGCCCAGCCCGCCCACGATCCGGACCGCGGCGACCTTCTGACCCAGCCCCCGGGCGACGTCCTCGCCGAGCGCCAGGGCGTCCAGACCGCGTGCCACCGACACCACCAGCACCGCGCCGACCAGCAGGAACGGCCAGATCTGGGCGGCCACCGCGGCGTCCCGGCCGGTCAGCGAACCGACCTGCCAGAACCGGAACTCGTCCAGCGCGGCGGCCTTGGTGGTCAGGATCGCCATCGAGACCGACACCAGCAGCGCGTTGATCGCGGCGCCGGAGAGCGCCAGCTTCACGGGGGTGGCGCCGCCCCGGCCGCGGGTGGCGATGCCGTAGACGACGACGGCGGCGACCCCGGCGCCGGCGAACGCGAACCAGACGTAGCCGGTCAGGGTGTGCACGCCGGCGAAGGCGATGGCGGCCACCACGGCGGCCGCGGCGCCCTGGCTGATGCCGAGGATGCCGGGGTCGGCGATCGGATTGCGGGTCAGGCCCTGCATGACGGTGCCGGCCATCGCCAGCGCGGCGCCGACCATCAGGCCGATCAGCGTGCGCGGCAGCCGCAGGTACCGCACGACCTGTGCGGCGTCGCCGCTGCCGCCGTGCACGAGGGCGTCGAACACCGCGGACGGCGCGAACGCGCGGCTGCCGACGGCGAGCGAGAAGACCACCGCGAGCAGCAGCGCCAGCACCGCCGCCACGGTCAGGCCGAGCCGCCGGCTCCGCTTCCGGTGCGTCACGGGCATGGCATCACGGCCGTCGGGTCCAATCGCGCGGAGTGCAGCTGTCGGTCTTACCCGCGGTCACCGACGGCCGCGGGTTAGGTAAGGCTAACGGTACGTTCCGGTCGTCGGGACGCGCAGGCACAATGGCAGGCATGGCTGCGCACCCCCTGACCGTCGGCTTCGACCTCGACATGACGTTGATCGACTCCCGCCCCGGAATCAAGGCCGCCTACGAGGCGCTCGCCGCCCGCACCGGCACCTACATCGACGCCGACGCCGCGGTGACCCGGCTCGGACCGCCGCTGGAGCTGGAGGTCCGCCGGTGGTTCCCCGAGGAGCGGGTGGCGGAGATCAGCGACCTGTACCGGGAGCTGTATCCGACGCACGCGGTCACGGGCACGCTCGCCATGCCCGGCGCCCGGGAGGCGATCGAGGCGGTGCACGCGGCCGGTGGCCGGGCCGTCGTCGTCACCGCCAAGTTCGAGCCCAACGCCAAGCTGCACCTGACCCACCTCGGCATCGCCGCGGACGCGGTCGTCGGCTCGCTGTGGGCGGAGGCCAAGGCCGAGGCGCTGCGCGCGCACGGCGCCCGGATCTACGTCGGCGACCACACCGGCGACGTGCGCGGCGCCCGGGCCGCCGGCGCGCTGTCCGTCGCGGTCGCCACCGGCCCGTGCGACGCCGCCGAACTGCGCGCGGCCGGCGCCCAGGTGCTGCTCGACGATCTGACGGATTTCCCGTCGTGGCTGGATCGTTACGTGGCCGATCCCGCTCGCTACCCCGCGGGCGGCGCCGACGGGGACGGGGCGGCGGCCGCCTCCGCCTGACGGCGCTGGGCGCCCACGGAGCGCACCACTCCGGCGCCCGCGATCAGGAAACCGGCGCCCATCAGCATGGACATCCAGTAGAACTCCCACGGCAGCGTCGGCGTACCGAGGAACAGCGGGAGCATCGTGGCGAGAGTGGCGAGCGCGCCAACAAGGAACACGATCGCGCCGATTCGGACCAGCAGATCCCCGGCGTGGGGCGTTTCATCAGACACCTGACCAGGGTAAGTCGGGGCCAGAGGCACTGGGATCCACCCGGCGACGTCTTGTCACCGGGCCCTGGACCATTAGCCTTGGGGTCGGCGGGCTCAGCGGCCCGCTGCACTGCTATCCAGACCCATTTTTCCTGCCCCGTCGCGGCGTCCCGCAGCGCCGGTGGCGGACCAGCCCACCATTTCCCGACGAGTACGAGGACGAGGACAGACGTGCCTACCGGCAAGGTCAAGTGGTTCAACAGCGAGAAGGGCTTCGGCTTTCTCTCCCGCGACGACGGCGGTGACGTCTTCGTACATTCGTCGGTGCTGCCTGACGGGGTCGATGCGCTCAAGCCGGGCCAGCGCGTCGAGTTCGGCGTCGTCGCAGGCCAGCGCGGTGACCAGGCACTGAGCGTCACCCTCCTCGACCCGACCCCCTCGGTCGCCGCGGCCCAGCGCCGCAAGCCCGACGAGCTCGCCTCGATCGTCCAGGACCTCACCACGCTGCTGGAGAACGTCACCCAGCAGCTGGAGCGCGGGCGCTACCCCGACAAGGCGCACGGCGGCAAGATCGCCGGCATGCTGCGGGCGGTCGCCGACCAGCTCGACGTCTGAGCCGGACCGCCCGCGCCCGGCGGGGCGGCGGGCGGCAGCGGCGGACCTCAGACGAACGTCAGCGCATCGCGGCCGAGGGGCGGTACGAGCCCCTCGGCCGCGGCGCGTGTGAGCAGCCCGCGCACCGCGGCGTAGCCGTCCTCGCCGAGGTCGGCGGTGAACTCGTTGACGTACAGCCCGATGTGCTGGTCGGTCACCTTCGGGTCCATCTCCTGGGCGTGCTCCAGGACGTAGGGACGGGAGGCCTCCGGGTCGTCCCAGGCCATCCGGACCGAGGTGCGGATCGCCTCCGCCAGCTCGCGCAGCACCGGCTCGCCCAGCGACCGCTTGGCGATGATCGCCCCCAGCGGGATCGGCAGCCCGGTGGTCCGCTCCCAGTGCTCGCCCATGTCCGCCAGGCAGTGCAGCCCGTAGTCCTGGTACGTGAAGCGGGCCTCGTGGATGACCAGGCCGGCGTCGACCTTGCCGTCCCGTACGGCCGGCATGATCTCGTGGAACGGCAGCACCACGATCTCGCCGATGCCGCCCGGCACCTCGGCCGCCAGCCACAGCCGGAACAGCAGGTAGGCGGTGGACCGCTCGCTGGGCACCGCGACCGTCTTCCCCGCCAGGTCCGCCGCCCCGCCCGGCTGACGGGTCAGCACCAGCGGGCCGCAGCCGCGTCCCAGCGCCCCGCCGCACGGCAGCAGCGCGTACTCCTCCAGCACCCACGGCAGCACCGCGTACGACACCTTCAGCACGTCCAGTTCGCCGCGCTCGGCCAGGCCGTTGGTGATGTCGATGTCGGCGAAGGTGACCGCCAGTTCGGGGGCGTCCGGGACCCGGCCGTGCGCCAGGGCGTCGAAGACGAAGGTGTCGTTCGGGCACGGCGAGTAGGCGATGGACAGCGGCCGGGTCATGGGGTCCTCCGGGGGGTGGGGGGCGGCGGCGCCGGAGCGGCCGGGGGCGTCGCCGTCGCACGGGCGCCCGTCACGGCTCCGGGGAACGTGCGGAAGGCGCCGGTCAGTGCGGCCAGGGCGGGGCCGATGCGCCAGGCGGCGCGGTCCCGGGGGCCGACCGCGTTGGAGATCGTGCGGATCTCCAGCACTGGCAGGCCGTGCGCGGCGGCCGCCTCGGCGACCCCGAAGCCCTCCATCGCCTCGGCCAGCACGCCGGGGTGACGCGCCGCCAGTTCGGCGGCGCGGGCGGCGCTGCCGGTGACCGTGGAGACGGTGACGACCGGTCCGGTCGCCCCGCCGGTCGCCGCGGCGACGGCCGCGACCAGTGCCGGGTCGGGCCGGTGCGCCACCGTCCCGAAGCCGAGCTCGGTGACCGGCACGAAGCCGTCGGGGGTCTCGGCCCCCAGGTCGGCGGCGATCAGTGCGTCCGCGACGACCACCGAACCCAGGGGTGCGGAGGGCGGGGGTCCCCCCGGCCGAGCAGAGTCGGGAGCGGGGGCGAAGCCGCCGCCGATTCCGGCCGACACCACCAGCTCGTACGGGGCGCCGGCCAGGGCGGCGGCGGTCAGCGCGGTGGCGGTGCCGGCGGCCGCGGCGGCCGGGCCGACGCCGGCGGCCAGCACGTCCGGAGCCGGCGACCCGGCGGGCGCGCGGTGCAGCGCGTAACCGCCGGGCAGCGCCGCGGGCCGGTAGCCGTCCGCGGCGGCGCACACCGCGTCGCGCTCCGCGGCCACCGCGGTGACGACCAGCGTCCGCATCAGACGCTCCGCACCGTGTGCCGGGCCCCGGCTCCCGCGCTCAGTGCGCTCAGTCCTTCTGCTTCAGGTTGACGTGCCACATGGCCACCGGGCCCTCGCCCGCGTTCTTGCCGGCCTGGGCGACCAGCAGGGTGACCTCGTCCAGGGAGCCGGTCTGGCCGGTCGCCGGGTTGGTCTGCTTGAAGAGGTCGTCCGCGTCGAAGGTGCGGTACGTCTCGGTGCTGGGGGCGCGCATCAGCGGCTGTGCGCCGATGACGAACCAGCCGGCCTTGGCCACCTCCGGGTCGACGCCCACCCGGACCTTCTCACCCGGGCGCACCGTGAGGGTGTCGCCGCCCTTCTTGGAGATGCACTCCTTGAGGGTCTTCTGGTCGAGGGACTTGCCGTCGCCGTCACAGCCGGGCGTCACCTCCGCCGTGACCGTCGTCGTGCCGACGGTCACGGTCGCCAGCGCGGTCGGCTGCTGGCAGGCGGACAGGGTGAGCAGGCCCAGGGTCACGGCACCGAGGGCGGCGGCGCGGCGGCCCTTGCCCCGGGAGATCAACGCAGCGGTCATACGGGCAGGCTATCGGGCGCCCCGCCGCGTGCCACGCGCGGGTGCGGCGCGCCGCTACCGGGCCCGCCGCACGCGCGCCCCACCAGGGCCTGTCGTCACCTCACCCGCGGCGCCGGCCGGCCGCCCCGCCGGCCCGCGTCGAGCAGCCCCCGCCCGGCCCCGGCCGCACCCGCCGCCACCAGGGCCGCGGCCACCGCCATCCCCAGCACCCCCACCAGCGGCAGCACGATCCCGAGTGCGCCGCCGACCACCCACGACAGCTGGAGCACCGTCTCGGACCGGGCGAACGCCGAGGTCCGCACCGCCTCCGGCACATCGCGCTGGATCATCGCGTCCAGCGACAGCTTCGCCAGCGCCTGGC
The DNA here is from genome assembly GCF_044754325.1 of Streptomyces sp. NPDC093097. Taxonomy (NCBI): domain Bacteria; kingdom Bacillati; phylum Actinomycetota; class Actinomycetes; order Kitasatosporales; family Streptomycetaceae; genus Streptomyces; species Streptomyces sp. NPDC093097. Next base: position 404,586 of record NZ_JBIVOW010000002.1, on the reverse strand, counting down.
ACAGCCCGGCGACGGCCGCCGCCGCGGGCACCACCACGACCGCCAGCGCCTCGTAGCCCAGCGCCGCCAGCACCAGCGCGCCCAGGGCCAGCCCCAGCACCGCCGCGACGATCAGCTCCGGGGCGCGCGCCTTCAGCCCGGCGCCCACCGCCGTGCCCAGCGCGTTCCCGGCGCCGGCCGCCACCGCCACCAGCCCCAGGGACACCGCCGCACCCAGCCCGCCCAACGGGTGTTCGCGCAGCAGGAACGCCAGGAAGAAGGTGAGGAAGCCGGAGAGCGCGCGCAGCGAGGCGTTCGCCCGGAGGCCGTGCAGCACGGACGGGCCGACCGTCCGCAGCCCCGGCCGGGACCGCCGTCCGCCGCGGCCCGCGCCGCCCCGGGACGCCAGCTCGGCCCGGGCCTCGCCCCTTCCCGAATCGACCTTCGGCGGCAGCGAGAACGCCAGGAACCCCCCGGCCGTGAACACCGCGCACGCCCCGTACAGCGGCCAGGACGGCCCGATCAGATGCAGTCCGGCGCCCAGCGGCGCCGCCACCGCGGTCGCCAGCAGCCCCGCCAGCGTCACCCGGGAGTTCGCCCGCACCAGCGAGACCCGCGGGGGCAGCAGCCGCGGCACCACCGCGCTGCGCACCACCCCGTACGCCTTGGAGGCCACCAGCACCCCCAGCGCCTCCGGATACAGCTCCAGCCCGCCGCCGGCCACCGCCCTCGACAGCAGCAGCGCCAGCACCGCACGGGCCAGCATCGAGCCGGCCACCGCCGCCCGGCGGCCGTGCGGCACCCGGTCCAGCAGCGGTCCCACCACCGGCGCCAGCAGCGCGAACGGCGCCATGGTGACCAGCAGGTACAGCGCCACCCGCCCCCGCGCCTCGTGCGCGGGCACCGAGAAGAACACCGTCGAGGCCAGCGCGATCGTGATCATCATGTCGCCCGCGGCGTTCACCGCGTGCAACTCGATCAGCTGCGCCAGTCCCGATTCCCCCGCGCCCTGCGCATGGGTGGCCCGCCGCAGCCCCCGGCCCGCGCCGGTCAGCGACCGGTGCACCGCGCGCCCGGCCGCCCGGCCCGCCCGGCGGGCCCTGGACCCCCTCGACGACCTGACGGCAGCCACTCGGCCATAGTGCCCCAACTCGCCCCGGACGAGGTGATTTCTCCCCCCTGCGGGGCGGGGCCCACCCGGTTCCCGGGGTGCGCGCCCCGGCACGCCCCAGGTCACCCCCGGAGGAGATTTGCTCCTCCCGCCGAGGGGTCGTGCAGCGTTGAAGGGGTAGCGTGTTCCAAAGCGCCACCGGCGGTCCGTTCCGGCCGCGTACCTCATTTCCCTGTGATCCCGCAGAATAGGGCGTAAGAGGTGCGCTCGACCGAACGATCCAGCTGGGCGCGGACGTCGACGCGGTCCCCAGGTCCGCTCCGCCCGCCCCGGTTCCCGCCGGTCGTCCGGACAGGACCAGGACAGCTCCGGCTGGCGCGCTCGTGAGACGGCGTGGAAGAGAGAATCGATTCTTGTGAGTGCTGCGATGCGAAGCCGTACCCCTGACCGCCTGTGCGCCGAGGCGATCGACCTCGCCCGCGCCGCGGCCGAAGAGGTCGGGGCGCCCGGCATGGTCGGCGACCACATCACCGCCGTCGCCGAGGGGGACCGCGTCGTCACCCACCTCTTCGACTGCCGGGAGCCCGGATACCGCGGCTGGCGCTTCGCCGTCACCGTCGCCCGCGCCTCCCGCGCCAAGGTCGTGACCCTGGACGAGTCGGTCCTGCTGCCCGGCCCCGACGCCCTGCTGGCCCCCGAATGGGTCCCCTGGAGCGAGCGGCTGCGCCCCGGCGACATGGGCCCCGGCGACCTGCTGCCCACCGAGGCCGACGACCTCCGCCTGGAGCCCGGCTACAGCGGCGAGGACACCCCGCCGCCGAACTCCCCGGTCGCCGAGGGCATGGCCGCCGACGTCGCCGACACCGAGGACGCGGACGTCGTCCCCGGCTCGCCCGCGCTCCAGCCGGCGGCGGCCCGCGGCAGCATCTCCGCGGTCGCCGAGGAGCTGGGCATGGCCCGCGCCCGGGTGCTGTCCCGCTACGGCCTGCACGCCGCAGCAGACCGCTGGGAGGAGTCCTTCGGCCCCAAGACCCCGATGGCCCAGGCGGCCCCCGCCACCTGCGTGAGCTGCGCTTTCCTCACGCCGATGGCCGGCTCCCTGCGGCAGGCGTTCGGTGTCTGCGCCAACGAGTTCTCGCCGGCGGACGGCCGCGTCGTCTCGCTGTCGTACGGGTGCGGGGCGCACTCGGAGGCCGCCGTCATGCCGAAGCCGCCGAAGCCGGCGTTGCCGGTTCTCGACGAGACGGTCGTCGAACCCGTCGCCATCCGTCCGGCCGCGGACGGGGGGTCCGTCGAGGATGGCGGGCCGGCCGAGGAGCTCGGTCACAGCTAGTCGCTTGCCGCTGGGCTGGCCTCCCACGTTGTCGGCTTTCCCGCCGTGGGGGTTCGCACCTTTCCGCCTTCGGCGGGGTGGTTTGTTGGGCGGGGTGTCTTCTCGCGCTCTGCTCGTGGTGGTGCCGGGGGCCTGCGGGGCGGGCCTCCGGTGCCTGTGTCGTGGACTGCTGCGCTTTACGTCCACGACACAGGCACCTCCGGCCCGCCCCGCAGGCCCCCTCCCGTAGCGGTCCCGGCTCCCGCCCGGTGGGGGTGAGGACTTCCGGGCCGTCGTGGTGCCCCTGTAGCCAGAAGCGCGGGTCGAGCGTGCGTACCCAGGGCCCAGGTCTTTTCTTCCCCCAAGGGGCGGGGCCGGGCGACGGCGGGAGAGTGTGGGGTGTTCGGGGTGGGTGTGCGGACGTAAAGCGCAGCAGTCCGCACACCCACCCCGAAGGCCCCACGCCCGTCACCCCACCCACCAGCGGCCCCACCCCGCAAACCCCCTGCCCCGGCAGCAACCCACACGGCGGGAAAGCCGACAACGTGGGGGTACCGTCGGGACAGAACCGCTCTGACGAGGGAGACGAGAAACGTGGCAGGTATGCCGTGGGTGCGGGGCGCGGACGACGGCGCCGACCCGTTCGGTACGGCCCGGTTGCGGCGCGGTGTGCTGGATTCCTGGGCGGCCTCGCCGGCCCGGTTCCGGGAGGACGCCAACGCCGAGGAGGACCTCGCGCTCGGCGGCTACCGCGACCGGCTCGCCGTGGAACTGGCGCAGAACGCGGCGGACGCGGCGGCCCGGGCGGGTGTCCGCGGCCGGCTGCGGCTGACCCTGCACGCCGCTGACGGCGGTGCGCCGGCGGTGCTCGTCGCCTCCAACACCGGTGCCCCGCTGGACGCCACCGGCGTCGAGTCGCTCTCCACGCTGCGCGCCTCCGCGAAGCGGGAGAGCAGCGCGGCGGCCGGTGCGGTCGGCCGGTTCGGCGTCGGGTTCGCCGCGGTGCTGGCGGTCAGCGACGAACCGGCGCTGGTGGGCCGCACCGGCGGCGTCCGCTGGTCGCTCGCCGAGGCCCGGGAGCTGGCCGAGGCGGTGGCCGCGCACAGCCCCGGGCTGGGCGGTGAACTCCGCCGCCGGGAGGGCCACGTACCGCTGCTGCGGCTGCCGTTGCCCGCGGAGGGCACCGCGCCGGAGGGGTACGACACCGCGGTGGTGCTGCCGCTGCGCGACGGTGCCGCGCAGGACCTCGCCGAGCGGCTGCTGGCCGGGATCGACGCGGCGCTGCTGCTGACCCTGCCGGGGCTGGCCGAGGTGGTGGTGGAGACGCCGGAGGGGGCCGCCCGGACGCTCACGCGGCGTCAGGACGGTGCGTACGTCCTGATCGAGGACAGTGAGCGGGGCGCCACGCGGTGGCGGGTGGCGACCGGCGGCGGCCCGCTGGATCCGGCGCTGCTGGCGGACCGTCCGGTGGAGGAGAGGCTGCGGCCGTCCTGGTCGGTGACCTGGGCGGTGCCGGTGGACGGGGCGGGGGCGCCGGCGTTGCCGGGCACCGCGCCGGTGCTGCACGCGCCGACCCCGACCGACGAGCCCCTGGGGCTTCCTGCGCTGCTCATCGCCTCGTTCCCGTTGGAGCCGACCCGGCGGCACGTCGCCCCGGGGCCGCTCGCGGACTTCCTGGTGGAGCGGGCGGCGGCCGCGTACGCGGGGCTGATCGGCGACTGGCAGCCGGTGTCGGTGGGCACCCTGGACCTCGTCCCGGGGCCGTTGGGCAAGGGCTGGCTGGACGGTGAACTGCGGCGGCAGGTGCTGGAGTTGCTGCCGCGGGTGCGGTTCCTGCCGAGCGCGGCGGCCGGCGGCGCGGCCGCCCGGGCCGCCGAGTGGGACGAGGGCGAGGACGGCGAGCGGTACGTCCTGCGGCCGGTGGACGCGGAGTTGGCGGAGGGCGCGGGCGCGGCGACCGTCGCGGTGCTCTCCGAGCTGTTCCCCAGTCTGCTGCCGGCCGGGCTCGAACGGCGTTCGGAGCTGCGGGCGTTGGGCGTGGGCCGGGTGCCGCTGACCGAGGTGATCGACCGGCTGGCGGGTGTGGAGCGGTCGCCGGAGTGGTGGTGGCGGCTCTACGACGCGCTGGCCGGCACCGACCCGGACCGGCTCAGCGGCCTCCCGGTGCCGCTGGCGGGCACCGGGCGGACCGTCGTCGGGCCGCGCCAGGTGCTGCTGCCGCTGCCCGACGGCCCGGAGGGGGCCGGCGGCGAGGCCGCGGACCGGCACCGCATGCTGACCCGGCTCGGCCTCAAGATCGCCCACCCGGACGCCGTGCACCCGCTCCTGGAGAAGCTGGGCGCCACCCAGGCCTCCCCGCGCGCCGTGCTGACGACCCCTCAGGTGCGGGCCGCGGTCGCGGGCTCGCTGGACGCCGACGAGGACGCCTACGACGTCTTCGAGGACGAGCTGGCGCCGGGCGCCGGTGTGCCGCTGGGCGCCGAGGAGCTGGCGGAGACGGTCCTCGGGCTGGTCCGGGACGCCGATCTGGCGCCCGGCGACGAGCCCTGGCTGGCCGCGCTGGCGCTGCCCGACGAGGACGGCGAGCTGGCGCCGGCCGGCGAACTGGTGCTGCCCGGCAGCGACTTCGAGCAGGTCATCAGGGAGGACGAACTCGCCACCTGCGAGGCGGAGCTGGCGCAGCGGTGGGGGGAGCAGCCGCTCACCGCGGTGGGCGTGCTGGCCACCTTCGCGCTGGTGCGGGCCACCGACGTGGTGCTCGACCCGGACGAACTGGAGCCGCGCGAGGGCGACTTCCCCGAACCGGACGACGCCGGTCTGCTGGACGCCGTCGACGTGTGGTGCGAGGACATCCTCGACATGCTGCAGTCGGTGCAGCGGCCGCGAAGCGGTCTCGACGAGGGGTGGCGGTCGGGCGACGGGTGGGGGCCGGTGCCGCCGGTCGTCACCGAACTGGTCGCGGTCCGCGACCTCGACCTGGTCGCCGACGACGCCTGGCCGCAGGTCCTGGCGATGCTCTCCCAGCCGCCGCTGCGGGACGCGCTGACCGCGCCGGTGCGGGTGCTGCTGCCGGACGGGACCACGGAGTCGGTGCGTCCGTACACCGCGTGGTGGCTGCGCGGCCATCCGGTGCTGGACGGGCGGCGTCCCGCCGGGCTGCGCGCGGCGGGCGGCGACCCGTTGCTGGCCGGCCTGTACGAGGCGGCGGACGCGGGGCAGGTCGACGCCCAGGTGCTGCGCGCCCTCGGCGTGCGGACGTCGGTCGGCGCGCTGCTCGACGAGCCCGGCGGCGCGGCCGAGTTGCTGTCCCGCCTCGCCGACCCGGACCACCGGGTGGGGATCGGGCAACTCCATGCCCTCTACGGCCTGTTGGCCGACCTCGACCCGGACCAGGTGACGCTCCCCGACGAGCTGCGGGCCGTCGTCGACGGCGAGGCTCGGGTGGTGGACGCGGCGGACGCGCTGGTCGCCGACGCCCCGGACCTGATGCCGCTGGCGGGCGGCCGTGCGCTGCTGCCGGTGCGGCCGGCCCGGGCCGCGGAGCTGGCCGAGCTGTTCCAGGTGCGGCGGCTGAGCGAGGCGGTCGCGGCGGAGGTCCGTTCCGAGGGTGTGCCGCACGACGTCCCCGAGGAGGTGCGGGCGCTGCTCGGCCCGGCCGCCCCCGCGTCGTACGTCGAACACGAGGAACTGCTGGTCGACGGGCCCGACGGCGGCGCCGAGCTGGACTGGCGGTGGGCCCCGGACGGCACCCTGCACGCCGCGACGCTGGAGGGCGTGGCGGCCGGGCTGGCCTGGGCGGCCGGGCAGTGGCCCCGCCGTTTCGAGGTCGCGGCGCTGCTGGAGGACCCGGAGCGGGGCGACGAACTGGCCCGGGCGCGCTGGTTCGACTGAGGTCGGTGCCCCGCGGGGCGCAGGCCGGCCGAGCGGTTCCGGTGGAGGCGGTCGTCGGGCACGTGGTGCCCGGGGGCCGCCTTCGTCGCGTCCGGGGCCCTGGTGCCTCGTTTCGAATGGCGGGACGGGTCTGGCATACGGCCCGTCAATAACGGAGTCTGCTACGGAAGTTGCCGGATCGCGGCGACAGGCTAGAGTGCCTGGACGATCTTCGATCATCCGCTCGTCATCCCCCGAGACCCGTCGTGGACGGAGCCCGCCGTGGATCGGCATGCCGATGCCCGGGCCCCGGCCCTGCCGCCCGCCCGTACCGCCTGCCGCCGCTCACGAGGACCTGTTTGATGCCAGCACGGATACCCTCCCGCCCCGGGGCGGCGACCACGCCCCTGGAGGCCGCACTGCGGATGCTCGCCGCCGCCCTGGTGGTGACGGCGGGGCTGGGCGTCGGGGCCGTGCTGCTGGCGCCCCGGTCCGCGCGGACGCCGGTCGCCTGGAGCGTCGGTGTCGCCGCGGTGCTGCTCAGCGCCGCGCTGGCCGCCGCGGTGCACCAGCAGCGGCAGGCCCGGCACTACCGGGCGCGGATCGGGGAGATCGAGGCCGAGGCCGAGCGGCTGACCGACGTCACGTTGCCGGCGCTGGTCGGGCAGTTGCGGGACGGCGCTTCGGTGGAGACCGCGCTCGGCCGTGTCGAGCTGCCGCGGACCCGGGCGCACCAGCGGATCCTGCGGACGCTGGCCGAGGAGGTCGGGCGCGGGGAGCGGATGCGGGCCGCGGCGATGTCCGCGTGCGCCAACGCCGCCGGCCGGGTGCAGGCGCTCGCCACCGGAATGCTCGCCGACCTGCGGGAGATGGAGCACCGGCACGGCGAGGAGGTGCTGGGCGATCTCCTGAAGCTCGATCACATGACGGCGCAGGCAGGGCGGTTGGCGGACAGCATCGCCGTGCTGACCGGTGCCCGCTCCGGCCGCCGGTGGAACAAGCCGATCGCCATGGAGAGCATCCTGCGCGGTGCGATGGGCCGGATCAGCGCCTACCGCCGGATCCGGCTGCACAGCAGCAGCGAGGTCGCGATCGCCGGGCACGCCGCCGAGGGCATCATGCACGCGCTGGCCGAACTCATGGACAACGCGGCCTCGTTCTCCCCGCCGTCCTCGCCCGTCCATGTGTACGTGGAGGAGGCGCAGGCCGGTGTGGTGGTGAGCGTCGAGGACAGCGGGCTGGTGATGGGCGAGGCCGCGTTGCAGCGCGCTCAGGAGACGGTGTCCGCGGACACCCTGGACCTGATGTCGCTGTCGGGCACCCGGCTGGGGCTCGCGGTGGTGGGCTGCCTGGCGCGCAAGCACGGGCTGAACGTGTCCTTCCGGCCGTCGGCGCGCGGCGGCACCGGTGTGGTGATCCTGATCCCGCAGCAGCTGGTGACCGAGGGCCGGCCGCCGGCCCGGCAGGCGGAGCAGCCGCCGGCCGCGGCCCCCGCCGCGGCGCAGCGGCCCGTGGTCCCGGCGCCCCGGCGCACCCCCGAGGACGAGCCCGGACCGCTCCGCGCGGCCCCGGAGCGGTCTCGCGAGCCCGGCCCGGCGCCCCTGCCGCGGCGCACCTCCCGGACCGGTGCGGCCGCCCCGGACGCCGCACCCGCCCCGGACGCCGCACCCGCCCCGGACGCCGCACCCGCCCCCGAGTTCGGCGAGAGCGGGCTGCCCAAGCGCCGTCGCGGCCGGACCCTGGCCGCCGCCTCCTCGGGCGCCGACCAGGAGCGCCCGGACGCAGCGCGCCGCCCGCGCTCCCGCGAGGAGACCGCCGCCCGGTTCCGCGCCTTCCGCCAGGCAGTCCAGGGCAAGGCCCCCCGGGACGACGCCGACCTCCCCCGTACCGGCGGCACGCCCGCGTCACCGCCACCCCCCTCGCCAGCACGCCCGGAGGATGACACCCGATGAACACCACTGACCGCAGCCTGGACTGGATGCTTCAGAACCTGCTCCAGAAGACCCCCGGGGCCCGGCACGCGCTGGTCCTGTCCCGGGACGGGCTCAAGCTCTGCCACTCCAAGGACCTGACCGTCGACCAGGCCGACCAACTGGCCGCGATCGCCTCGGGCATCCAGAGCCTCTCGCACGGCGCGTCCGTGGAGTTCGGGAACGGCACCGGCGGTGTCCGCCAGGCGATGACCGAGTTCCACGGCGGGGTGCTGTTCATCGTCGAGGCGGGGAACGGCGCCCATCTGGCCCTGATCGCGGTCGAGGACGCCGACGTCGGCCTGATCGGCTTCAACATGAACGAACTGGTCGAGCAGATCGGCGAGTACCTCCGGGCCGCGCCGCGCGGTGAGGACGGGCCGGCGGCATGAAACGGCTCGGTCCGCACGACGCTCCGGACCGGCTCTACACCGTCACCGGCGGCCGCAGTCGGCCCGCCGACGACCGGACCCTCGACCTGGTCACGCTGATCGTCAGCGAAGGCGATCCGACGCCGGGCATGCAGTCCGAGCACGCCCGGATCCTCACCATGTGCCGTCGCCCGACGGCCCTGGTGGAGATCTCGGCGGAGCTGCGGATGCCGGTCAGCGTGGTCCGGATCCTGCTGTCCGACCTGCTGGACCGCGGCCAGGTCACCGCCCGCCATCCGCGGGTCACCGCGGCCGCCCAACTCCCCGACGCCGACCTGTTGAAGGAGGTGCTCGATGCACTCCACCGCCTCTGAGCCCGCGCATGTGGACCGTGCGGCCGGCACCGACACCGACCGCGTTCCGCTGCGCGCCACCGCCGACAACGGCCTGAAGATCGTCATCGTCGGTGGCTTCGGCGTCGGCAAGACCACCATGGTCCGCTCGGTGAGCGAGATCCGGCCGCTGAGCACGGAAGAGACCATGACCCGGGCCGGGGTCGGCGTCGACGACCCCAGCGGGGTCGAGGGCAAGACGACCACCACCGTCGCCTTCGACTTCGGCCGGATCACCGTCAACGACAGTGCGGTGCTCTACCTCTTCGGCGCGCCCGGCCAGGAGCGCTTCTGGTTCCTGTGGGACCGGCTGTTCTCCGGCACGCTGGGCGCGGTGGTGCTCGTCGACACCCGCCGGCTGGACGATTCCTGGTACGCCATCGACCGGCTGGAGGCGCACGGTATGCCGTTCATCGTCGCGCACAACGACTTCGGCGGGGAGCGGCACACCCGCGCGCAGATCCGCGAGGCGCTCGACCTCTCCCCGGACGTGCCGCTGGTCACCTGCGACGCCCGCGACCGGGCGTCCAGCAAGGCCGTGCTGATCGCGCTGGTCGACCACCTCTACGCCCTGTCCACCCAGGGCGCCGTACCCGCTCAGGAGACCGCGGAGAGCGCACCGTGACCGACCAGCAGCACCCCCCGACCGGCGGCTGCCCCCTGCGGGCCGGGAGCGCCGGCACCGAGGCCGTACCGTTCTACGGCGCCGGGCTCAGCGACGACCCGGCCCGGCTTTACCACACGATGCGCGCCCAGTACGGGGCGGTCGCGCCGATCCTGCTCGACGGCGACATCCCCGGCTGGTTCGTCCTCGGCTACCGCGAACTGCACCAAGTCGCCGGCAATCCCGAGCTGTTCGCCCGCGACTCCCGCCGCTGGCACGCCTGGGAGCGCATCCCCGAGGACTGGCCGCTGATGCCGTTCGTCGGCTACCAGCCGTCGGTGATGTTCGCCGAGGGGCCCGAACACCGCCGCCGCGCCGGGGCGATCAGCGACGCGCTCACCGCGATCGACCAGTTCGAGCTGCGGCTCATCTGCGAGCGGCTGGCCGACGGGCTGATCGACGACTTCGCCGGGTCCGGCGAGGCGGACCTGATGACCCGCTACGCCGCCCGGCTGCCGCTGCTGGTCATCGCCGAACTGTTCGGCTTCCCGCACAGCGAGGTACCCGCGCTGGCCGCCGACATCGTCGCCTCGCTCAACGCCGACGACGGGGCGATCGCGGCGCACCAGCGGGTCGTTGCGCGGATGCGGCGGCTGGTGGCGGCCAAGCGGGAGCGGCCCGGCCCCGATGTGCCGTCCCGGCTGCTGGCCCACCCGGCCGGGCTGGCCGAGGAGGAGGTGGTCATCGACCTGCTGGTGGTGATGGCCGCCGCCCAGCAGCCGACCGCCAACTGGATCGGCAACACCCTGCGGTTGATGCTGACCGACGACCGGTTCGCGCTCAGCCTCACCGGCGGCCGCCGCAGCGTGGGCCAGGCGCTCAACGAGGTGCTCTGGCACGACACCCCGACGCAGAACTTCATCGGCCGCTGGGCGGTGCGCGACACCCAGCTCGGCGGGCGCCGGATCCGCACCGGGGACCTGGTGATCCTGGGACTGGCCGCCGCCAACTCCGACCCCCTGGTGCGGCCGGACTTCAGCGAGGCGGGGTCGGACGGCAACCAGGCCCATATGTCCTTCAGCCACGGCGAACACTCCTGCCCCTACCCGGCCCCGGAGATCGCCGAGGTGATCGCCAAGGCGGCGGTGGAGGTGCTGCTGGACCGGCTGCCGGACGTGATGCTGGCGGTGCCGGCCGAGGAGCTGGTGTGGCATCCGTCGGTGTGGATGCGCGGACTGGTGGCCCTGCCGGTCGAGTTCACGCCCGCGTACTCGCCGATCCCCGCGATGGGGACCCGGCCGGGGGATGGGGCTGAGTCCTCACCGCCCTTCGTCCGTAAGGCAGTTCTGCTGTCAAGACGTCAACACCCTTGCTTCGGGCGGTGTTTCACGTGAAACACCGCCCGGGGCCGCTTCTCGCCGGCCTCAGCCGGTCGGGGTGAAGCGCACCGGCAGCGTGTCCAGTCCGCGGGTGAACACCCCCTCCTCCCGCGGCTGGGGCCCCGGTGCCGGCGCCAGGTCCGGCAGCGCCTCCAGCAGACGGGCCACGCCCACCTCGACCTCGGCCCTGGCCAGCAGCGCGCCGACGCAGAAGTGCCGGCCGAGGGCGAACGCGAGGTGGTCGGCGGCCGCCGAGAACGCGGTGGTGGCGGAGAGGTCGGCGCGGTGGATGTCGAAGGTGTCCGGGTCGGCGTAGCGCCGTTCGTCGCGATGGGCCGCGCCGATCAGGCAGGTGACGGTGGCGCCCTTGGGCACCTCGCCGCCGCCGAGGGCGACGTCCTGGGCGGTCTGCCGCATGATCATGTGCACCGGCGGGGTGTAGCGCAGCGTCTCCGCGAACGCCGGCGCGATCAGGGAGTGGTCCGCGCGCACCGCCGCCAACTGCTCGGGATGGCGCAGCAGGTTGTGCACCAGACTCGATATCGCCTTGTCGCTGGTCTCCCCGCCCGCGGTCAGCAGCAGACTGCAGAACGCCTTGATGTCCTCGTCGCTCATCCGCGTGCCGTCGACCTCCGCGGCGCAGAGCGCGGAGAGCAGGTCGTCGCCCGGGGCGGCGCGGCGCTCGCGGATGATCGGCAGCAGATAGGCGGCGAACTCGTCGCGGGTGCGCAGTCCGGCCGCGGCGACCTCCGGGTCCTGGGAGAGGTTGCCGAGGAAGCCGATGATCGCGGTGTACCAGCGGTGGAAGCGGTCGTGGTCGGCCCGGTCCAGGCCCAGCATGTCCGCGATGACGTTGACCGGGAAGCGGGTGGCGAAGTCCGCCACCAGATCCGCGGTGCCCGCGCCGCGGAACGCGTCGATCAACTCGGCGGCGTTGCGCTCGATCACGGGGAGGAAGGACTCCTCCAGGGCGTTGCCGCGGAAGGCCGGGGCGACCAGGGCCCGGCGCACCGCGTGCTCCCGGCCGCTCATCTGGAGGATGGTCCGGCCGTGCACCGGCTCCAGCTGCCAGTCGTAGTTGTCGGTGGTGAACACCGGCTCCTTGAAGGCCCGTTGGACGTCCTCGTACCGCGAGACGACGTAGCTCCGGGTGGCTTCGTGGTACAGCAGCGGGAAGTCGTCGCGCAGTACGCGGTAGGCGGCGTAGGGGTCAGCGGCGAATTCCGGCGACAGGATGTCCGGCGCTTCTCGGCTCACGGGCACGACTCTCCTCGATCGGGGTACGGGACGTGGACCGCGGCATCGCGAACCGTCCGCATGCCCAAGATCGTTGGAAGGGCGTGCCGTTATCAAGAGGGCGGGAGCACCTGATCGGGCTCCGGGCCGCCACGGCGGGCGGGTGCGGCACCGCCGCCGGCCGCCGCCAGGGCCGGTGGGGCTCTCCGCCCCGGGCGGAGAGGCCCGCCGGTCCGGCGGGTCGGCCCTACGCCGGGAACCGCCGCCCGACCCACCGCCAGGTCACTTCCAGCAGGACCGCCGCCACCGCCGCGACGGCCACCGCCGTCCACGGCATCGTCGTCCCCACCAGCCGCAGATCGAAGAACTTCTGAAGCCACGGCGTCACCAGCACGATCAAGAACCCCAGCCCCATCAGCAGCACCAGCCCGATCCGCCACCACGTGTAGGGGCGGGCGATGATCGCCAGGACGTACAGGGCGGTGAGGAAGAGGGTCAGGGTGGCGGCGCTGGTCTGCGCGCTGAGGGCGTCCGGACCGGAGTAGTGGACGCGGGCCAGGAGGTAGGTGGTGAAGGCGGCGAGGCCGGTGATCAGGCCGGAGGGGATCGCGTAGCGCATCACCCGGCGGACGAAGTGCGGGCGGGCGCGCTCCTTGTTGGGCGCCAGGGCGAGGAAGAACGCGGGGACGCCGATGGTCAGCGTCGACAGCAGCGTCAGGTGCCGGGGCAGGTACGGGTAGGGGATCTGGCAGCAGGCGACCAGGATGGCCAGCAGCACCGAGTAGACGGTCTTGGTGAGGAAGAGGGTGGCGACCCGGGTGATGTTGCCGATCACCCGGCGGCCCTCGGCGACCACCGACGGCAGCGTCGCGAAGCTGTTGTTCAGCAGCACGATCTGGGCGACCGCCCGGGTCGCCTCGGAACCGGAGCCCATCGCGACGCCGATGTCGGCGTCCTTGAGGGCCAGTACGTCGTTGACGCCGTCGCCGGTCATCGCCACATGGTGGCCGCGGGCCTGGAGGACGCCGACCATGTCCCGCTTCTGCTGGGGCGTGACCCGGCCGAAGACGGAGCCCTCCTCGACGGCCCGGGCCAGCGCGGCCGGGTCGTCCTGCGGCAGGTGCCGGGCGTCCACGGGGGAGTCGGCGCCGGGCAGCCCCAGCTTGCCGGCGACCGCCCCGACCGCCACCGCGTTGTCGCCGGAGATCACCTTGGCCTGGACGCCCTGGTCCGCGAAGTAGCGCAGGGTCTCGGGGGCGTCCGGGCGCAGCCGCTGCTCCAGGACGACCAGGGCGACGGGCCGCATCTCGTGCGCGATGTCGGGGTGGTCCAACTGCCGGGTGGCGCGGGCCAGCAGCAGCACCCGCAGGCCCTGGGCGTTGAGCCGGTCGATCTCGGGCAGCAGCCCGTCGTCGGCCGGGAGCAGCACGTCCGGCGCGCCCAGCAGCCAGTCGGAGCGCTCCCCGCCGGGCTCCACGAAGGCCGCGCCGCTGTACTTGCGGGCCGAGGAGAACGGCAGCGTCCCGGTGCACTCCCAGGAGTCGGGGGCCGGGCAGGCGTCGGCGACGGCCTGGAGGGAGGCGTTGGGGCGCGGATCGGAGGCGCCGAAGGCGCCGAGCACCCGCCGGACGCGGTCCGGGTCCTGCCCGCCCAGCGGCCGCACCTCGCTCAGGTCCATACCGCCCTCGGTGAGGGTGCCGGTCTTGTCCAGGCACACCACGTCCACCCGCGCCAGGCCCTCGATGGCCGGCAACTCCTGCACCAGGCACTGCCGGCGGCCCAGCCGGACCACACCGATCGCGAAGGCGACCGAGGTCAGCAGCACCAGCCCCTCGGGGATCATCGGCACGATGCCGGCGACCATCCGGCGGACCGCGGCGTCGACCGGCAGCCCCAGGGTGAGCAGATGGCTGAGGATCAGGCCCAGCGCCGTCGGCACCATCATCCACGTCACGTACTTCAGGATCCGGCTGATGCCGGTGCGCAGTTCGGAGTGGACCAGGGTGAACCGGCTGGCCTCCTCGGCGAGCTGCGCCGCGTACGCCGCCCGGCCCACCTTGGTCGCGGTGAACGCGCCGCTGCCCGCGACGACGAAGCTGCCGGACAGCACCGGGTCGCCGGGCTTCTTCAGCACCGGGTCCGCCTCGCCGGTCAGCAGCGACTCGTCGATCTCCAGACCGTCGGCCTCCAGCGCCTCGCCGTCGACGATGACCTTGTCGCCGGGGCCGAGTTCGAGGACGTCGCCGAGGACCACCTCCGAGGTGGGGAGCGCGGCGGCCACCCCGTCGCGCCGGACGATCGGCCGGACCTCGCCGATCAGCGCCAGGCTGTCCAGGGTCTGCTTGGCACGCAGCTCCTGGAGGATGCCGATGCCGGTGTTGGCGATGATGACGAAGCCGAACAGGCCGTCCTGGATCGGCCCGACGATCAGGATGATCACGAACAGCACGCCGATGATGGCGTTGAAGCGGGTGAAGACGTTGCCGCGGATGATGTCCGCGGTCGAGCGGGAGGACCGCGCCGGGACGTCGTTGACCTCGCCCCTGGCCACCCGCTCGGCGACCTCGGCGGTGGTCAGTCCGCGGTGCGCCGGCTGCCGGTCGCGCCCGCCGGCGGGCCGGCCGCCGGGCTCCGGTTCCTCGACTTCGGTCTTCGCCGGATCCGTCATGGACTAGACGTTACGGGCGGATTGCCCGCTTCACCCGCCGGCGGTCGACAGAGGTGATGTGGGCTTTCTGTCCGGTGACGTGGCAACCCTGGGGGGTGCGGACGGCGTCCGGCCGCGGGCGCAGGGGGCGGATTTGCGTCAGGCGGGGTCGGCTGCGGCGTCCGTGGTGGCGGCCGCGGCGGCCGCCCGCTTGATCGCGGCGTCGCGCTTGCGGACGTACCAGATCCCCAGCAGGCCGAGCCCGCCGCCGGCCAGGCAGGTCCACACGAACCAGGTGTGGCCGTGGTCGGCGTACCAGCCGTAGAAGGGCAGTTGGGCGAGGAAGAGCACGAACCAGATGACGGTGCCGCCGGTGATCGTGCCGACGACGGGACCTTCGAGCGGGGGCGGGGCCGCGCGCAGTTCGGACTTCTTCCACATGGGGGTCAGCTTACGGGGCCGGGTGCGGCGCCGGCTCGGGCCTGTCCGGCGGGCGCCCGCCGGGGCTCCCACCAGGCCACAGAAGGGTCTACGCGCGGAGATAGCGATCAACGAATTGTTTATTCATACTGAACCTTTCTGGAACTGACTGGTTCGGATCGTTGATTCCTCCAATCTGATCCCTCCATGCTGGTCCAGTTCACTGGTTGCTGTTCCGCCGCCCCGTGCGTGTCCCGGCCCTTGGGCCCTCGCGCCCGCTCCGGCCCGTACGTACGACTGAGGTCCCGCATGTCGCCCTCGACCCCAACGCCGGTCGACACCCTGAAGAGTCCTGGCCCGCAGCCGCCGAAGAACGGCCTCGACCGCTTCTTCAAGATCTCCGAGCGGGGGTCGACGGTCGGCCGCGAACTGCGCGGCGGACTGGCCACGTTCTTCGCCATGGCGTACATCGTCGTGCTGAACCCGATCATCCTCGGGGCCGGCGTCGACAAATACGGCCATCACCTCGACAACGGCCAGCTGGTCACCGCCACCGCCCTGATGGCCGGTCTGGGCACGATCCTGATGGGTCTGATGGGCAACGTCCCGATCGCCATCGCGGCCGGCCTGGGCATCAACGCGGTGGTCTCGCTCCAGCTCGCGCCCAAGATGAGCTGGCCGGACGCGATGGGCATGGTGGTGCTCGCCGGTCTGGTGCTGATGATCCTGGTCGCCTCCGGGCTGCGGCAGCGGGTGATGGACGCCATCCCCAACGGGCTGCGGCGGGCCATCGCGATCGGCATCGGCCTGTTCATCTCGCTGGTCGGCCTGGTCGACGCGGGCTTCGTCAGCCGCAACCCGGACGCCGCGCACACCACCGTCCCGCTGAGCCTGGGCCAGGGCGGTCAGCTCAAGGGCTGGCCGGTGCTGGTGTTCGTGCTCGGCCTGGTGCTGATGTTCGTGCTGACGGTCCGCAAGACCCGGGGCGCGATCCTGATCGGCATGGTCACCATGGCCGTCGTCGCGGTCATCATCAACGCGGTGGTCAGCATTCCGGACGCGGCCTGGGGGCTCGCCGTCCCGAACCTCCCGGACCGGATCGTCGGGGCGCCCGACTTCGGACTGATCGGGAAGATCAGCCTCTTCGGCGGCTTCAAGGAAGTCGGCGTGCTGACCGGCTGCCTGTTCGTCTTCACCGTCCTGCTGTCCGGCTTCTTCGACGCGATGGGCACCATCATCGGCGTCGGCGAGGAGGCCGGGCTGCTGGACAACGAGACCGGCAACCTGCCGAACATGGGCCGCATCCTGATGGTGGACGGCATCGCGGTCGCCGGCGGCGGCTTCGGCTCGGCCTCGGCCAACACCTGCTTCGTGGAGTCCACGGCCGGCGTCGGCGAGGGCGCCCGCACCGGTCTGGCGAACATGGTCACCGGTGGGCTGTTCCTGCTCGCGCTGATCTTCACGCCGCTGGCCACCGTCGTCCCCTCGCAGGCGGCCACGCCCGCGCTGCTGGTCGTCGGCTTCCTGATCATGGCCTCCAACGTCCGGGACATCGACTGGAGCGACTTCACCGTCGCCATCCCGGCGTTCCTGACCGTCGTATCGATGCCGTTCACCTACAGCATCACCAACGGCATCGGCATCGGCGTGCTCGCCTTCATCCTGCTGCGGTCCGCGACCGGCCGCTTCAAGGAGATCCCGTGGCTGCTGAACGCGGTCGGGGTGTGCTTCCTCGTCTACTTCCTGCTCGACCCGATCGAGCAGGCGCTCGGGGTCAAGTGACCGACGGCCCGGCGCCCCGTCACGAGGGACGGGGCGCCGGGCCCCAACCGCGCAGTCGCTCGGTCTCGTCGACCGAGGACGACAGCCGCTCGTCGAAGTCCTCGCGGATGAGCGTCCGGACCACATAGTCCTGGACGCTCATTCCGCGTTTTGCGGCATGCTGCCGAAGGCGCTCCAGCAGCTCCCCTTCCACACGCAGGCTGAGCACACTCGATCCCATATGGACACGGTCCCTGCACGGTGTGGTCAGGTGCGTCGCTTTCCGCGACGTCCTCACTCATGTGGGTGATCCCGGATGCTCCGTGGGGCCGGGGGCCGCGCTTTCCTTAGAAAGGCTAATGAGCTATGCTAAAGACTATGCCGGAACTGTCCAACGGCGCCGACGCTGACGCCGTGAATATCCTGCGGGGCGCCGTGATGCGCCTGTCGCGCCGCCTGAAGCACCAGCGGGTCGACGAGTCGCTGAGCCCCACCGAGATGTCGGTGCTCGGGACCCTCGCCCGGTGCGGTCGGGCCACCCCCGGCGAGCTGGCCCGCAAGGAGCATGTGCAGCCGCCGTCGATGACCCGCATCGTGGCAATGCTGGAGGCCAAGGGCCTCGTCCGGCTTGAGGCGCACCCCGACGACCGCCGCCAGAAGGTGGTCACCCAGACCGAACAGGCCGAGACGATGCTCGAGGAGAGCCGCAACCGGCGCAACGCCTGGCTCGCCGAGCTGGCCTCCGGACTGGACGAGGACGAGTGGGCCAAGCTGCGGGCCGCCGCGCCCGTGCTGGAGAAACTCGCAGAGCTGTAGAACCCCAGGCCCAAGGAGGCGAACCCACTTTGAGTACGGGACCCGGAGCACACTCCGCCCCCGCACCGAACCCCCCCGACGCATCTGGTCACGACGCCGGCCCCGCCGCGCGCCGCACGGGCATGTTCAGTTCCCTCCGCGTCCGCAACTACCGACTTTTCGCCACCGGCCAGGTGGTGTCCAACACCGGCACCTGGATGCAGCGCATCGCCCAGGACTGGCTGGTGCTCAGCCTCACCGGCTCCTCCGGCGCGGTCGGCATCACCACCGCGCTCCAGTTCCTGCCGATGCTGCTCTTCGGCCTCTACGGCGGCGTCCTCGCCGACCGCTTCGGCAAGCGCGGGCTGCTGCTGTGCACCCAGGCGTCGATGGGGCTGATCGGCCTGGCGCTGGCCGGGCTCACCCTCAGCGGCCAGGTCCAGGTCTGGCACGTCTACGCCGGCGCCTTCCTCCTCGGCCTGGTGACCGTCGTCGACAACCCGGCCCGGCAGGCGTTCGTCTCCGAGATGGTCGGCCAGCGCGACCTGCGCAACGCGGTCAGTCTGAACTCCGCCAACTTCCAGTCCGCCCGGCTGATCGGCCCGGCCGTCGCCGGTGTCCTGATCACCGCGCTCGGCAGCGGCTGGGCGTTCCTCTTCAACGGCCTGTCGTTCCTCGCCCCGATCACCGGTCTGCTGATGATGCGGACCGCCGAACTCCACAAGGTGGACCGCGTCCCGCGCAGCAAGGGGCAGCTGCGGGAGGGCCTGGCCTACGTCCGCCGGCATCCCGAGCTGATCTGGCCCATCGTCCTGGTCGGCTTCATCGGGACCTTCGGCTTCAACTTCCCGATCTGGCTGACCGCCTTCACCTACAAGGTCTTCCATGCCGGCGCCGGCACCTATGCGCTGTTCAACGGCCTGATGGCGGCCGGTTCGCTGATCGGCGCGCTGCTCGCGGCCCGCCGGGCCGGCTCCCGGCTGCGGATGCTGGTCGGGGCGGCGCTGGTCTTCGGCCTGCTGGAGTGCGTCGCGGCGCTGGCCCCCGGTTTCTGGGTCTTCGCGGCGCTGCTCGCCCCCATCGGCATGGTCGGCCTGACGATCAACGTCACCGCCAACTCCAGCGTCCAGATGGCCACCGACCCGGCGATGCGGGGCCGGGTGATGAGCCTGTTCATGATGGTCTTCATGGGCGGCACACCGCTCGGCGCGCCGCTGCTCGGCTGGGTCACCGACACCTACGGTCCGCGGATCGGGTTCCTCGCCGGCGGGGTGGTCTCCGCGGCGGCCGCGGCCCTGGTCGGCCTGGCCCTGGCGCGGGTCGGCGGGCTCCGGCTCAAGATCGACCTGCGGCGCGGGCACCAGCACCTCGCCTTCGTCCCGCGGGCCGGTGCCGACCGGGCAGTGGAGGAGAAGCTGCCGGCCGCCGCCTGACCGGCTGCCGGGCACGGCGGCGAGGACGGGGCAAGACTGGCCCCATGAGACTCTTCGCCGCCGTGCTGCCCCCCGACCACGCCCTCGGTCAACTGGCCGGGGAAGTGGGCCGGTTGAAGAAGCTGCCGGACGCCGACCGGCTGCGCTGGACCGGCCGCGACGGCTGGCACTTCACCCTCGCCTTCTACGGCGAGGTGCCCGATGCGGCCCTGCCCGAGCTGCACGAGCGGCTGTCCCGCGCCGCCCACCGGCACGCCCCCTATGAACTGCGGATCGCCGGCGGCGGCCGGTTCGGGGACCGGGTGGTGTGGGCCGGGGCGGACGGCGACCGGCCCACCATGCGCCACCTCGCGGACGCCGCCGAGGCGGCCGGCCGCCGGGCGGGCCTGCGGATGGGCGAGCACCGCCCGTACACCCCGCATCTGACCCTCGCCCGGAACCGCACCGGCCGTCTCGACCTCGTCCCGTACGCCGAGGCGCTCGCCGACTTCGGGAGCAGCCCCTGGACGGTCGAGGAGGTCGCCCTGATCCGCAGCCATCCGCCGGCGCCCGGTGTCCCGGGCGCCCAGCCGCACTACGAACCGGTCGCGCGGTGGCCGCTGGGCGGCTGACCGCCCCGCCGGGACCGGGTCGGTGAAGCGCCCGTGCCCGCCCCGGTTACGCTCAAAGGGTGGATCCCAAGACCCGTAACCGGATCATGTCCGGTCTGCTCGCCGTGCTGCTGATCGTCGTCGTCGTGGCGGCGGCGCTGCACTGACCCGCGCCCGCCCGCGCCGCGGCTCACCAGGCGAACGCCTCCGGCGACGGCCCCGGCCCCGGGAAGACCTCGTCCAGGGCGGACAGCAGCTCCTCATCAAGCTCCAGCTCCACCGCGCGCAGTGCGGAGGCGAGCTGGTCGGCGGTGCGCGGGCCCACGATCGGGCCGGTCACCCCGGGCCTGGTCAGCAGCCATGCCAGGGCCACCTCGCCGGGCGCCAGGCCGTGCGTCTCGACCAGGTCCTCGTAGGACTGGATGCGGGCCCGGACCGCCGGGTCGGCCAGTGCGTCCGCGGCCCGGCCGGAGGTCGACCGGGACCCGCCGCCCTCCCGCTCCTTGCGCAGCACCCCGCCCAGCAGCCCGCCGTGCAGCGGCGACCAGGGGATCACGCCCAGTCCGTAGCCCTGCGCGGCCGGGATGACCTCCATCTCGGCCCGCCGCTCGGCGAGGTTGTACAGGCACTGCTCGCTGACCAGGCCGTAGGAACCGCGGCGCGCGGCCGTCTCGTTGGCGCGGGCCAGATGCCAGCCGGCGTGGTTGGAGGAACCGGCGTAGAGGATCTTCCCCTGCTGGACGAGGACGTCGACGGCCTGCCAGATCTCGTCCCAGGGCGTGTCCCGGTCGACGTGGTGGAACTGGTACAGGTCGATGTGGTCGGTGCCCAGGCGCGTCAGGCTGGCGTCCACGGCCCGGCGGATGTTGAGCGCGGAGAGCCTGTCGTGGTTGGGCCAGGCCGGCTGCCCGTCCGGGGCCATGTTCCCGTACACCTTGGTGGCCAGCACGGTCTTGTCCCGCCGTCCGCCGCCCTTGGCGAACCACGAGCCGATGATCTCCTCGGTGCGGCCCTTGTTCTCGCCCCAGCCGTAGACGTTGGCGGTGTCGAGGACGTTGACGCCGGCGTCCAGCGCGGCGTCCATGATGTGGTGGCTGTCGGCCTCGTCGGTCTGCGGTCCGAAGTTCATCGTCCCGAGGACGAGGCGGCTGACCTTGAGCCCGGTGCGTCCCAGCTGCGTGTACTTCATGGTCGTCCAGCCAAGCCGTTGGAGTCCGCTCGAAGCAAGCACCTGTGGACAACGTGCCTCAGGGGGCGTAGGGACCGCCGAGCTCCCACGCCTGGTGCATCGCGTCGGCGAACGCGCCGGCCAGTAGGTGCTCGCCCAGCTCCGAGGGGTGGGTGCCGTCGTAGGTGGCCCGGTCCAGGTGCCAGCCCTCCGGCTCGGAGGCCAGCAGCAGCGGCGAGGCGGGCGTGGAGAGGTCGGCCACCGCCTTGGCCAGCAGTTCGTTGAAGCGTGCGCACTGCTCGCCGAAGGCCGGGTCCGCCGCCGCCCGCACATTGGGGATCACCGGCAGCAGCACCGCCCGGACGTGCGGCCGGGCGGCCCGCGCACCGGCCACGAAGCGCCGCACGTTCTCGGCGGTCTGCTCCGGGTCGGTGTAGAAGCCGAGGTCGATCAGGCCCAGGGAGACCAGCAGGGTGTCGGCCCGGTGCTCGCGCACCGCGTCCTCGATCAGCGGCGCCATGTGCAGCCAGCCCTCGCCCCAGCCGGCGAGGTGGCACCGGGCCTTCTCGGGGAAGGCGGGATCGCCGTACGCGAAGGAGTCCGGTTCGCCGGTGGCCGGGTCGTGGAGGGTGCGGCGCGGTCCGACGAGGCGGTAGGGGCCGGGGTACGTCGCGTTGAGGTGCTGCCACATCCGGTAGCGCCACGTGAAGTCGCCGGAGCTGCCGATGGTCATCGAGTCCCCGACGCACATGATCCTCATCAGGCCATGATGGCCGAGAACGCTACCGCCGGGTACGTGACGCTGACCACGCCGTTTCCGGCGGTGGCGCACCGTGGCAGGCTGTGCCCCATGAGTGCCGCCGTGCGTCGTCCCAGGTTCCCGCGCCGTCCGCTGCCGTACGCCGCGGGGGCGGTCGCGGCGCTCGCCCTGCTGGCCGCGGCGGGCGGGCCGGCCGCCGCCGCGGAGCCCGCCGGCTTCACCCTCACCGACCCCCGGATCACCGAGTCCAGCGGCCTGGCCGCCAGCCACGCCCACCCCGGCGTCTACTGGACCCACAACGACAGCGACGACGGCCCCTACGTCTACGCCGTCGACGCCGCCACCGGCCGCACGCTCGCCACCGTCACCCTGCGCGGCATCGGGGCGCCCCGCGACGTCGAGGCGATCTCGGTCGGCCCGGACGGCCGGGTCTACGTCGGCGACATCGGCGACAACCTCGGCGGCACCTGGGACCACGTCTGGATCTACCGCTTCCCCGAGCCGCGGACGCTGCGCGATGTCACCGTCACCGCCGAGCAGTTCACCGTCCGGTACGCCGACGGGCCGCGGGACGCCGAGGCGTTGATGGTGCATCCCAAGACCGGCCGGGTCTACCTCGCCAGCAAGAAGCGGGACGGCGGGGCCGCGCTCTACGAGGGCCCGGCCCAGCTGTCCACCACCGGGAGCAACACCTTCCGCAAGGTCGCCCCCGTCGACCTGTGGGTGACCGACGGCGCGTTCTCCCCGGACGGCACCCGGCTGGCGCTGCGCGGCTACTTCACGGCGCGGATGTACCGCTGGCAGGGCGGCCGCCCCGAGGACCTCGGCACGGTGCCGGTACCGCTCCAGCGCCAGGGCGAGTCGGTCAGCTTCACCCCCGACGGCCGGACGCTGATGTACGGGTCGGAGGGGCGCGGCAGCCAGGTCGAGCCGGTGGCGCTCGACGGGGAGCAACTCCCGCAGTCGGCGCGGCGGGACGCCGGCGGCGGCGCCTCCCCGGATGAGGCGGGCCAGGGGAAGGGGGCCGGCGGCACGGCGCCCAGTTACGGCAAGGGCGCGCTGGTGCTGGCCGGGGCCACGGTGCTGGTGCTGGCGGTCCGCGGCCTGCTGCGCCGCCGCCGGTAGGGCGCCTCCCGCCCGCCGCGGGCTACGCCGGCGGCGCCCCGTCCTCGGCCACCCGCAGCTCGTAGTGGAGCGTCCGCTCCCGCCGCAGCCGGTGGGCGAGCGGCACCAACAGCCCCTGGATCAGCGGGTACTTGCGGGTCAACGACCGCTCGGCGCGCCGGTATTCGCGGGTGGCCGGGTCGAGCAGCCGGGCCCGCGCCCGCACCGCCGGCCCGATGGGCTTCCCGCGCCAGGTGGACGCGCAGAACACCACGTCGGGGAAGTTCCGCATCCGCTTGGCCTTCCAGGCGCTGCCGAAGGTGCGGATGTAGGCGTGGTCGCCGTCCACCGCGATGTTGACCGGGGTGCCGACACCGGTGCCGTCCCGCTTGTACGTGGTCAGCAGGATCGTCGCCTGCCGTTCGAAGGGGGCGAGGCCGGGGCTGGGAGGGATCCTCATACCTCCATGGAGGCACATCCTGACCGTTTCGTCATGTCCCGGCATGATGCGTCCCGGTACGGGGCCGGGTCCGACACCGCGGACGGAAGGGCCCCGGCGGGGCGCTGTGTCGCTCTGCGCGCGCCCTGCCGGGGCCCTTCGGGTACGAGTGCGGTGCCCGCTACAGCTGGCCGACCACGTAGTCGATGCAGGCGGTCAGCGCCTGGACGTCCGCCGGGTCGATCGCCGGGAACATCGCGATCCGCAGCTGGTTGCGGCCGAGCTTGCGGTACGGCTCGGTGTCGACGATGCCGTTGGCGCGCAGCGCCTTGGCGACGGCCGCCGCGTCCACCTCGTCGCTGAAGTCGATCGTGCCGATGACCTGCGAGCGCTTGGCCGGGTCGGTGACGAACGGGGTGGCGTACGGGGACTTCTCGGCCCAGCCGTAGAGCGCGCCCGAGGAGGCGGCGGTGCGGCCGACGGCCCAGTCCAGACCGCCCTGGCCGTTGATCCACTCCAGTTGCTCGTTGAGCAGGAAGAGGGTGGCGAGGGACGGGGTGTTGTACGTCTGGTTCTTCAGGGAGTTGTCGATCGCGGTGGGCAGCGAGAAGAACTCCGGGACGTGCCGACCGGAGGCGTGGATCGCGCGGGCGCGCTCCAGGGCGGCCGGGGAGAAGACGCCGAGCCACAGGCCGCCGTCGGAGGCGAAGGACTTCTGCGGCGCGAAGTAGTAGACGTCGGTCTGGGCGATGTCCACCGGGAGGCCGCCGGCGCCGGAGGTGGCGTCGACCAGGACCAGCGCGCCCTCGTCGGCGCCGGCCACCCGCCGGATCGGGGCCGCGACACCGGTCGAGGTCTCGTTGTGGGTGAAGGCGTAGACGTCCACGCCCGCCTCGGCGACCGGCTCCGGGTGGGTGCCCGGGTCGGCGGCGATGACGGTGGGCTCGGCCAGCCACGGCGCCAGCTTGGCGGCCTTGGCGAACTTCGAGGAGAACTCGCCGAACGAGAGGTGCTGCGACTTGTTCTCGATCAGGCCGTGCGTCGCGATGTCCCAGAACGCGGTGGAACCGCCGTTGCCGAGGACGACCTCATAGCCCTCGGGGAGCTGGAAGAGGTCGCGCACGCCCTGCCGCACCGAGCCGACCAGGTTCTTGACCGGGGCCTGGCGGTGGGAGGTGCCGAGCAGTGAGGTACCGGTGGCGGCCAGCGCATCGAGCGCCTCCGTACGCACCTTGGAGGGGCCCGCGCCGAAGCGTCCGTCGGCGGGCTTGATGTCAGCGGGAATCTGGATATCAGCCACGAGGGCATGCTAAAGGGTCACGCCGTGGCCCGACAGGGCGTCCACCCGGTGAGATGACAAGGGGTCGGAGTGTGGACACGCGGTGTCACGGGCGTCCGGCCGGCCCGCCCTGCCCGACGGCCCTCACCCGCGACGGCCGCTACCGGCGGTCCGCCGCGTAGAGGTCCGTGAGCGCCGCCGCGGCGCCGGCCAGCACCCGGCGGGCCTCCGGCGGCTCCAGCACCTCCAACGCGTCGCCGAACTGGAGGAGTTGACGGACGGCGGAGAGCACCGGGTAGCCGAGCTCCAGCACCGCCCAGCCGTCCCCCGCGCCGTCGGCGCCCGACGCGCCCTCGTCCGTCCGCGGGGGCGCGGTCAGGGCCCCGCCCAGGATGCGCACCGCCAGATCCAGCCGCTCCCGGCGGATCCGGGCGGTCACCCGCACCGGCGCCGGCCGGTCCTCCACCTGCTGCCGCAACTGCGCCCAGACCTGCGCCAACTCCACGCCCGGGCGCCGCCGCACCGGCGCGTCCAGGCGGGCCGTCGACGCCACCCGGTCGGCCCGGAACAGCTGCGGCCGGCCCCGCCGGTCGGCGACCAGGTACCAGGTGCCGGCCTTGGCGACCAGCCCGTAGGGATCGACGGTGTAGGTGCGCAGGCGGGTCTCGCCGCTGTGCCGGTACCGGATGCGCAGCCGGCGGTCCGCGAAGACGGCGGTCTGCAACGCGTCCAGGTCCACCGCCGCGCGCGGCGGGCCGAGCCAGCGGTCGGGGTCCACCAGGATGCGGCGGCCGGCCAGTTCGGCGGCCGGGCGGTGCGGGGCCGGCAGCGCCGCCATCACCTTGCGCAGCGCCGAACCCAGCGCGTCGTCCAGGCCGAGCGCCTGGTGCGCGCCCTGCGTGGCCAGGATGAACAGCGCCCGCGCCTCGTCGGTGGTCAGCCCCGTCACGTCCGTGCGGAAGCCGGGCAGCAGCGCGATCCCGCCGTGCCGCCCGCGCTCGGCGTAGACCGGCACCCCGGCCGACGACAGCGACTCGACGTCCCGGTAGACGGTGCGGGTGGAGACCTCCAGGCGCGCGGCCAGTTCGCTCGCCGGGACCCGGCCACGGGTCTGGAGGAGCAGCAGGATCGAGAGCAGACGGTCGGCCTTCACCTGAAGTCTCCGAGGGTGTACCGGCGTTCGGGCAGGGGTGGCCGTCGTCCTGCGCCCACCGGGGATTACGGACAGCCCTCAGCTGAAGGCGAACGCCAGGACGATCAGCACCGCGAGGATGGCGAAGGTCTCCCATCGGGCCGCGCGGCGCAGCGTGTCCAGCGACGGCAGGCCGCCGGACGACCGGTGCGGCCGCCCGCAGGAGGCTTCGTTGGTGTCGTACGAGGTGTCACCGGATGTGTCATCACTCATGCACTCCATGCTAGGGCTGCTTCTGGCGGGATTCCCCGGCGTCCACAGGTTCCCGTCGGTCGGGCGCGGGGCGCGACACCCTTTGTCCACAGGTCTTGATCCGCCCCCGCCCTTCGTGGGCACTCTGGTGGCATGGCTGATGGCACGGAGACGGACAAGCGGGACGGCGGCGGACCGGGCGCGGGCGGGCGGGCGACCGAGCGGGCGGCCGCCGCCCGGCGGGAGCTGGCGCGCGAACTGGCCGCGGCGGTACGGGGCGAGGTCTCGGCCGCCGCGGGAGACCGGGCGCTGATGACGATGGACGCGTCCAACTACCGGCGGGTCCCGGACGCGGTGGTCGCGCCCCGGGACGCCGAGGACGTCGCCGCGGCCCTGCGGGTCTGCCGCGAATGGGGCGTCCCGGTGGTGCCGCGCGGCGGCGGCACCAGCATCGCGGGACAGGCCACCGGCACCGGCGTCGTCCTGGACTTCACCCGCCATATGCGCCGGATCACCGCCCTGGACCCCGCGGCCCGCACCGCCGTCGTCCAGCCCGGCGTCATCCTCGACGACCTCCGGGCCGCGGCCGCCCCGCACGGCCTGACCTTCGGCCCCGACCCCTCCACCCACAGCCGCTGCACCCTCGGCGGCATGATCGGCAACAACTCCTGCGGCTCCCACTCGGTGGCCTGGGGCACCACCGCCGACAACGTCCACACCCTGGACCTGCTCACCTACCAGGGCGAGCGGGTGCGGGCCGGCCGCGGCACCGACGCCGAAGGCCGCCCCACCGGCCTCCCGCCGCGGCTGCGCGACGGCGTCAAGGCCCTGGTGGACGGCGAGTTGGCGCTGCTGCGCACCGGCTACCCCACCGGCCTCCCGCGCCGCATCTCCGGCTACGCCCTGGACGCCCTGCTCCCCGAGGCCGGCACCGACCTGGCCCGCGCCCTCACCGGCAGTGAGGGCACCCTCGGCGTCCTCACCGAGGCCACCGTCCGGCTCGTCGAGGCCCCCGCCGCCCGCGCGCTGGCCGTCCTGGCCTACCCCGACGAGAGCGCCGCCGCCGAGGCCGCCCACACCCTGCTGCCGCACTCCCCGCTGACCGTCGAGGGCATGGCCGCCGACCTCGTCGGCAAGGGCACCACCGGGCTGCCCGACGGCGGCGCCTGGCTGTTCGTCGAGATGGGCGGGGCCGACGGGGCCGAGGCCGCCGCCCGGGCCGAGGCGCTGTGCCGCGCGGCGCGGGCGGACGGCGCCACCGGCCACGCCCTCGTCACCGACCCGGCCGGCCAACGCACCCTGTGGCGCATCCGCGAGGACGCCTCCGGCACGGCGACCCGTATGCCGGACGGCAGCGAGGCGTGGCCCGGCTGGGAGGACTGCGCCGTCCCACCGGCTCAACTGGGGCCGTATCTAAGGGACTTCCGTGGCCTGCTCTCCCAGCACGGGCTGCGCGGCACCCCCTACGGCCACTTCGGCGACGGCTGCATCCACGTCCGGATCGATTTCGACCTGCTCACCCCGCCCGGCATCCGCCGCTTCCGGGAGTTCTCCGCCGACCTCGCCGACCTGGTGGTGGCGCACGGCGGCTCGCTCTCCGGTGAACACGGCGACGGCCAGGCCCGCGCCGAACTCCTCCCCAAGATGTACGGCGACGAACTGGTCGGCCTCTTCGGGCGGTTCAAGGACCTGTGGGACCCGGCCGCCGGCCTCAACCCCGACATCCTGGTCCGCCCCGCCCGCCTCGACGACAACCTCCGCTTCGCCCCGCTGCCGCGCCGTCCGGTCCCCGTGGAGTTCGGCTATCCGCACGACGGCGGCGACTTCTCCGCCGCGGTACGCAGATGCGTCGGCGTCGCCAAGTGCCGTACAGAGGTGTTGGGTTCGGGCTCGTCGGACGTGATGTGCCCGTCGTACCGCGCCACCGGCGAGGAGCGGCACTCCACCCGCGGGCGCGCCCGGTTGCTGCACGAGATGCTGGCCGGCGAGGTGGTCACCGACGGCTGGCGCTCCCCGGAGGTGCGCGACGCCCTCGACCTCTGCCTCTCCTGCAAGGGCTGCCGCAGCGACTGCCCCGTGGGCGTCGACATGGCCACCTACAAGGCGGAGTTCCTGCACCACCACTACGAGGGCCGGATCCGCCCCGCCGCCCACTACGCGATGGGCCGCCTGCCCCAGTGGCTGCGCGCCGCCGCCCCCGCGGCACCGCTCCTCAACGCCCTGGCCCGCACCCCGCTGGCCGCGGTCGCCAAGCGGCTCGGCGGGATCGCGCCGGAGCGGGAGATCCCGGCGCTGGCGGGGGAGACGTTCCGGCGGTGGTGGTGGCGCCGGCGCGCCGCCGCGGGCGCCACCACCGGCGGCCGGACCGTCGTCCTGTGGCCCGACACCTTCACCGACCACCTCTCCCCGGAGGTGGGCCGGGCCGCCGTCCGCGTCCTGGAGGCCGCCGGGCTGCGGCCGCTGCTCCCGCCCACCGTGCCCCTGGAGACCAGCCCGGCGCTCCGGCTGGCCCGCCGCGTCTCCCGCCCCGGCCTCTGCTGCGGCCTGACCTACGTCTCCACCGGCCAACTCACCCAGGCCCGGGCCGTGATGCGCCGGACGGTGGAGGCGCTGAGCCCGCTGGTGGGCCCCGGCCGCCCCCTGGTCGTCCTCGAACCGAGCTGCGCCGCGGCGCTCCGCAGCGACCTGCCGGAACTGCTCGCCGACGACCCGCGAGCGGCCCGGCTCGCCGCCTCCGTCCGCACCTTCGCCGAGGTGCTGGAGGAGCTGGCCCCCGACTGGACCCCGCCTCGCCTGGACCGTCCCGTCGCCGGTCAGACCCACTGCCACCAGCACGCGGTCCTCGGCGACGCCGCCGACCGCCGGCTGCGTGAACGGGCCGGGCTGGCCGGCCAGTTGAGCGGCGGCTGCTGCGGCCTGGCCGGCAACTTCGGCTTCGAACGCGGCCATTACGACGTCTCCGTCGCCTGCGCCGAGGATCAACTCCTGCCCGCCGTACGGGCCGCGGCACCGGACGCCGAGATCCTCGCGGACGGCTTCTCCTGCCGCACCCAGCTCGCCCAGCTCGGGGAGCGCCGGGGGCGGCATCTGGCGGAGGTGCTGGCGGAGGCGCTGGAGGCGGGGGAGGTGAGACGGGCGGACCGGATCTAGCCCATCACCTCGCGGGCCAGGGTCACCAGGTCCCGGATGCGGGGGTGCCCCGGGCCGTCGCGCCAGGCGAGGACGACCGGGACGGGTGGGGCGTCGGTCAGGGGGACGTACGCCATCGCCGGGTGGGGGTGCATACCGGCGGTGGCGGAGGTGGTGACGCCGACCGCGCGGCCGCCGGTGATGGCGGCGATCCAGTCGTCGGTGTTGCCGATGGTAATCGTGGACGAGGGGCGGGCGTCGGCGGGCCAGAGGTCGAGGGTGGTGGTGCCGGAGACGGTGTTGAGGGCGATGGTGCGGTGAGTGAGGGCGGTGAGGGAGAGCGTGGGGCAGGCGGCCAGGGGGTCGTCGGCGGGGAGGCCGGCCACCCGGGGCTCGGTCGTCAACTGCTCGGTGACCAGGCCGGGGGCGTGCACCTCGCCCCGGAGGAGGGCCGCGTCGACGTCGCCGCGGGCGAGGCCGGCCGTGCGGTCGTCGATGCGGAGGAGTTCGAGCGGGGTGTCCGGGTGCTCCTCGTGCCAGCGGCGCAGGAGGGTGGTGGTGCCCGTGCCGGCAGCGGACCAGGCGTGGCCCAGGCGGAGCGGCCAGCCGGTGCGGCTGCCGTGGGCCAGGGCGCGGTCGAAGGCGGTGACCGCGAGGGACGCCTGATCGCGGAAGGCGAGGCCGTCCGGGGTGAGGGCGAGGTGGTGGGTGGTGCGCTCGACGAGCCGGGTGCCCAGGGCCTCCTCCAGCTGGCGGAGGGTGCGGGAGACGGCGGGCTGGGTGAGGTGGAGGCGTTCGGCGGCGCGGGTCACGCTGAGGGTGTCGGCGATGGCCAGGAAGCAGCGGAAATGGCGCAGCTCGATGCTCATGCGTGCGGAGCATAACAACGGGAGAAACGGCATTTCAGGTGCGGGAAGGCGGGTCGTAGCGTGGGGGTGTGAATGCTTCTTCGTCCGCGCCGTTCGGCTCGTCGTCCGCCGGGTCTGCCGGGTCTGCCGGGTCTGCCGGGTCTGCTGGTTCTCCTGCGTCTGCCGGTTCTGCCGGGTCTTCTTCTGATGTGTCGGGTGCGTCGGGTGGTGAGGCTGAGATACCTCAGCCCGTGCCGCCGTCGCCCGAGGTGTTGTCGGCGGAGGCTCAGGCCGTGGCCCATGGGGTGGGGCCGGGGACCACGGGTGCGGCGCGGGCGCGGGGGCGGCTGGTGTCGGTGGCGTTGGTCATCGGCGGGGTCGTCTCGCTCCAGTTCGGGTCGTCGGTGGCGGTGCTGCTGTTTCCGCGGGCCGGTGCGCTGGGGGTCGTGACGCTGCGGCTGGTCGTGGCGTCGTTGGTGTTGCTGGTTGCCTGCCGGCCGAAGGTGCGGGGCTACGGGCGGGGGGACTGGGCGACGGTCGTCGCCTTCGGTGTCGCGCTGGTCGGGATGAACTCGCTCTTCTACCAGGCGATCGATCGGATTCCGTTGGGGGCCGCGGTCACGCTGGAGTTCCTCGGGCCGTTGATCCTGTCGGTGGCGACGTCGCGGCGGTTGCTGAGTGTGGTGTGGGCGGCGCTGGCGCTGGGGGGGGGTGGGACTGCTGGGGCGTGCGGGGTTCGACGGGCTGAATCTGGTCGGGGCCGGGTGCGCGCTTGCCGCGGGTGGGTTGTGGGCCGCGTACATCCTGTTGTCGGCGCGGACGGGGCAGCGGTTCCCGCAGGCGGACGGGTTGGCGTTGGCGATGACGGTGGCGGCGGTGTTGAGCCTGCCGCTGGGGGTGTTCAGCGCGGGGGCTGCGCTGTTGAATCCGATGACGCTGGGGCTGGGGGCGGCGGTGGCGCTGATGTCGTCGGTGATGCCGTACACGCTGGAGTTGCTGGCGTTGCGGAAGCTGCCGGCGTCGGGGTTCGCGGTGATGATGAGCCTGGAGCCGGCCGCGGCGGCCACGGCCGGGTTTTTGGTGTTGGGGCAGGCGTTGGGGTGGGTGGAGTTGGCGGCGATCGGGCTGGTGGTGGTTGCCAGTGCGGGGGCTGTGCTGAGCGGTTCGCGCCGCTGAGCGGTTCCCGGCGCTGGGTGGTTCCCGGCGCTGAGCGGGTCGCGGCGCTGGGCGGTTGGGTCTGCCTTGCGCGTTGTTGGCTTCCCCGGCGTGGGGGCGGGCGTGGCCTCGGTTTCCCGCAGTGGGTGGGGCCGGAGGGGCTGCCCCGGGATACTCCCCCAGCCTTCGGCCGGGAGGTGCCCCCACGGTGCGGGCGCATCTGGTCAGTCAGTTGAGGAATGCCCCGGCGTTCGCTCCAGATCCTGCGGGCGCACCCCGGGACATCCCCTCCGGCCTACGCCGTTGCCGACTTTCCGCCGGTGGGCCGCCTGCACCTGGGGCACTCGCAGGGTGGGAAGCGCCCGGCCATGTCGTCCACGAGCTGCATCGGATCGTCGGCCCGGACGGCGACCGTGCGTAGCGGCGTACGCGCCCCGTCCGGCGAAACCCGGTACACGAAGAGCGACATGTGCCGCGGGTTGATCTTCAACGGGCCCGCCCCCGCTGCATTTCCGCACGCTCACGAATCCAGGCCGCCAACCGGAACACCTCGGAAGCGGAAATTCCGCCCAACTCGACCCGCCCCCGCTCCATGACCGGATATCCGCCCTGGAGGGAGGGGAATACGAACCCGGCGGTGGCGAGAGCGGCCGCCAACTCCTTTGCTGCCTGGCTACCTTGGGCCAAAGCACTGTCCCCGGATGAGGGTTCTTTCTGATTCATGCCCCCCATGGTCGGGAGACCGACTTAGCCTGCGAAGTAGTGACTCGCGTACGGAGAGTATCCGTAGCTGTGCGTAAGGGAGGCGTCATGCATGCAGGTGGCAGTGCGGAGCGGGTGTCGACGGCATTGCGGGTGTTCGGGGGGCAGCTGAAGCTCTTCCGTGAACTGGCCTCGCTGAGTCGTGAGGAGTTGGGGCGACAGCTCGGCTACGCGTCCCACACGATCAAGTCGTACGAGCTCGCTCAGCGCATCCCGGAGCCGGAGACGGTGGAGCGCGCGGACGACCTGTTGGGGGCGAAGGGGGTGCTGCGGGTGGCGATTCCGCTGCTGGAGGAGGTGCAGTACCCGCCGTTCTTCCGCGACTTGGCGAAGTTGGAGCGGAAGTGTCTGGGGCGATGCTCGTACGAGGCGCTGGTTGTTCCGGGGCTGTTGCAGACGGAGGACTACGCACGCGCGGTGATCGAATCGCGTATCCCCGTCTTCACCGACGACGAGGTCGAACGCCTCGTGTCGGGCAGGCTGGATCGGCAGAGTTTGCTCACCCGCGAGGACCGGCCGCCGGTGCATTTCGTCGTCGAGCAGGCGGCGTTGGAGCGTCCGATCGGTGGCCGGAAAGTCCACCAGGAGCAGATGGCAAGGGTCTTGGAGCGGCTACGGCTGCGCAACGTATCTCTTCAGGTCATGCCGACAGATATCGAGGAACACCCCTCTCTTGATGGGGCGCTGGTCTTGCTCGATATGCCGGACCCGCGCACGCTGGGCTACGTCGAGGGCCATGCCAGGAGCCAACTCGTATCCGACCGGAAGAAGGTCGCCGAACTTGTGGATCGCTATGCCATGATCCGTACGCAGGCCCTCTCTACCAGGGAATCCATCCAATTCATCGAGAAGTTGGCGGGGTAGGAATGAACAGCGAACTGTCGTGGCGCAAGTCGAGTTACAGCGGCTCCGAGGGCGGCGAATGCATCGAGATCGCCACCGGCCCGGCCGCCACCCACATCCATATACGTGACTCCAAGGACAAGGTGGGCCCCCACCTCACCCTCACCCCCACCACCTGGACCACCTTCCTCCGCTACGCGGCCGCCGCGACGCCCAACTGAGCCGCCCCACGCCCGTAGCGACCTCGCAACCGCAGGGTCGCTGCGGCATGGCAAAAAACCATGCAGGCGTGCTTGATTGTTTCTGGTCGCGCTGTCACGCTCGGTTCTCGCATCACCGCAACATCTGTCAACTGGCCCTCCCCGCAAGGGATATGGGCGTCCGGTGTGGATGAGGAGAGCGAGCGATGGCCGATCCGCGGGAGGTTCGGGAGGTCCTGGCGGACCTTCGGGCCGAGGGTGAAGAGCTGGACGGGCTGGTGGCCGGGCTGCCGGAGGCGGAGTGGGGGCGGGCGACGCCGGCCGCCGGGTGGACCCTCGCGCATCAGATCGCGCACCTGCTGTGGACGGATGAGCGGGCCGTGCAGTCCGCGGTGGATCCCGAGGGGTTCGGGCGGGAGGTCGAGGCGGCGTTGGCGTCGCCCGAGACGTTCGTGGACGAGGCGGCCGAGCGCGGGGCGCGGCTGGCGCCCGTCGAGCTGCTGGAGCGGTGGCGGGCGAGTCGGGCGGAGCTGCTGGAGGTGCTGGCGGCGCAGCCAGCGGGCGGCAAACTGCCCTGGTACGGGCCGCCGATGAGCGTGGCGTCGATGGCCACCGGACGGTTGATGGAGACCTGGGCGCACGGGCAGGACGTGGCGGATGCGCTGGGGGTGCGGCGGGTGCCGACGGCCCGGTTGCGGCATGTGGTGCGGATCGGGGTGCGGGCCAGGGACTATGCGTATGCGGTGCGGGGGCTGACGCCACCGGGGGAGGAGTTCCGGGTCGAGTTGGTCGGGCCCGGGGGCGAGGAGTGGGCGTTCGGGCCGGCGGGGGCCGCGCAGCGGGTGAGCGGGGCCGCGCTGGACTTCTGTCTGCTGGTGACGCAGCGGGTACATCGGGATGATGTCTCCCTGGTGGCGGTGGGGGCGGACGCGGAGCGGTGGTTGGGCATCGCGCAGTCCTTCGCGGGGCCGGCGGGGGCCGGGCGGGCGCCGGGGGAGACGCGGCGGTGACGGGCGCCGGGGAGCCGCTGCGGATCGGGAACGCGTCGGGGTTCTACGGGGACCGGTTCGACGCCGTGCGGGAGATGCTGACCGGTGGGCCGCTGGACGTGCTGACCGGCGACTATCTGGCCGAGTTGACCATGCTGATCCTCGGGCGGGACCGGCTGAAGGACCCGCGGCTGGGGTACGCCAAGACCTTTCTGCGGCAGCTGGAGGAGGGGCTGGGGCTCGCCGTCGAGCGGGGCGTGAAGATCGTCGCCAATGCGGGCGGGCTGCATCCGGCCGGACTTGCCGAGGCCGTACGGGAGTTGGGTGCGCGGGTCGGGGTCCCGGTGCGGGTGGCGCATGTCGAGGGCGATGACCTGGTGGGGCGGGGGTGGGGCGAGGGCGTGCTCACCGCCAACGCGTATCTGGGCGGTGCGGGGATCGCGGAGTGCCTGCGGGCCGGCGCGGATGTCGTGGTCACCGGGCGGGTGACGGACGCGGCCCTGGTCAGCGGGCCGGCCGCGGCGCACTTCGGGTGGGCGGCGGACGATCACGACCGGCTGGCGGGTGCGGTGGTCGCGGGACATGTGCTGGAGTGCGGGACGCAGGCGACGGGTGGGAACTACGCGTTCTTCGAGGAGTTGGGGGACCTGCGGCGGCCCGGATTCCCGGTCGCCGAGGTGTACGGGGACGGCAGCGCCGTGATCACCAAGCATCCGGGGACGGGGGGTGCGGTCACGGTGGGTACGGTCACCGCCCAGCTGCTGTACGAGACCGGGGGCGCGCGCTATCCGGGGCCGGAGGTGACGGCCCGGCTGGACAGCGTGCGGCTGACGGCGGACGGGCCGGACCGGGTACGGATCGACGGGGTATGCGGGGAGGCGCCGCCGGCGACGCTGAAGGTCGGGCTGACCCGGATGGGCGGCTGGCGCAACGAGGTGGTGTTCGTCCTCACCGGGCTCGACATCGAGGCCAAGGCGGCGCTGGTGCGGGGGCAGATGGAGGACGCCTTGGCGCGGGCCACGCGCCGGCCCGGTGACGTGAGTTGGTCGCTGGCGCGGACCGATCACGCGGACGCGGGGGTGCAGGAGGAGGCGAGTGCGCTGCTGCGGCTGGTGGTGCGGGATCCGGACCCCGAGGCCGTGGGGCGGGC
The DNA here is from genome assembly GCF_044754325.1 of Streptomyces sp. NPDC093097. NCBI lineage: Bacteria > Bacillati > Actinomycetota > Actinomycetes > Kitasatosporales > Streptomycetaceae > Streptomyces > Streptomyces sp. NPDC093097. Next base: position 369,506 of record NZ_JBIVOW010000002.1, on the reverse strand, counting down.
GGTGAGCGGGGCGGCGATCGAGCTGGCGTTGGCCAGTTATCCCGGTTTCCATGTGACGGCGCCGCCGGGGAAGGGCGCCCCGTACGGGGTGTTCGAGGCGGCGTATGTGGCGGCGGAGGACGTGCGTCAGGTGGCGGTGTTGCCGGGCGGGGAGCGGGTGGAGATCGCGCATGTGCCCGCGCCTGTAGGGGAGTTGGCCGCCGTGGAGGCGGAGCTTCCGGTGCCGTTGGCAGCGGGGCCGACCCGGTCGGCTCCCTTGGGGCGCGTCGTCGGGGCCCGTAGTGGCGACAAGGGCGGGTCGGCGAACGTCGGGGTGTGGGCCCGGACGGACGAGGCGTGGCGGTGGCTGGCGCATGAGCTGACCGTGACGGTTTTCCGGCAACTCCTCCCGGAAGTCGCTCAGTTGGAGGTCCGGCGTGCCGTCCTCCCCAACCTGCGGGCGCTGAACTTCACCGTCGAGGGGCTGCTGGGGGCGGGCGTCGCCTCCCAGGCCCGGTTCGATCCGCAGGCCAAGGCGCTGGGGGAGTGGCTGCGCTCCCGTTACGTGGAGATACCGGAGGTGCTGTTGTGACGGTGTTGAGGAGCGCGCTGGACACCGCGGACGCCGAGTACGCCGAGCGGCGGGCGGTCATGCTCGGGAAGGTGGGGGAGGTGGCGGGCGAGCACGCCAAGGCGCTGGCGGGGGGCGGGGAGAAGTACGTCGACCGGCACCGCAAGCGCGGCAAGCTGCTGGCCCGGGAGCGGATCGAGCTGCTGCTGGATCCGGACACGCCGTTCCTGGAGCTGTCGCCGCTCGCCGGGTGGGGCAGCGACTACGCGGTGGGTGCGTCGCTGGTCACCGGGATCGGGGTGATCGAGGGCGTGGAGTGCCTGATCACCGCCAACGATCCGACGGTGCGCGGCGGGGCGAGCAATCCGTGGACGCTCAAGAAGGCGCTGCGGGCCCATGAGGTCGCGTTCGCCAACCGGTTGCCGGTGGTCAGCCTGGTGGAGTCGGGCGGGGCGGACCTGCCGAGCCAGAAGGAGATCTTCATCCCGGGCGGGGCGCTCTTCAAGGATCTGACGAGGCTGTCCGCCGCGGGGATTCCGACGGTGGCGGTGGTCTTCGGGAACTCGACGGCCGGGGGTGCGTATGTGCCCGGGATGTCGGACCACGTGATCATGGTGAAGGAGCGGGCCAAGGTCTTCCTCGGCGGGCCGCCGCTGGTGAAGATGGCGACCGGCGAGGAGAGCGACGACGAGTCGCTGGGCGGGGCCGAGATGCACGCCCGGACGTCGGGGCTCGCGGACTACTTCGCGCTCGACGAGCCGGATGCGCTGCGGCAGGCGCGGCGGGTGGTGGCGCGGCTCAACTGGCGCAAGGCGCACGGCGATCCGGGTCCGGCCGAGCCGCCGGCGTACGACGAGGAGGAGCTGCTGGGGATCGTTCCCGGTGACCTCAAGGTGCCGTTCGATCCGCGTGAGGTGATCGCGCGGATCGTGGACGGGTCGGACTTCGACGAGTTCAAGCCGCTGTACGGGGCGAGCCTGGTGACCGGGTGGGCCCGGCTGCACGGCTATCCGGTGGGGATTCTGGCCAATGCGCAGGGGGTCCTCTTCAGTGCGGAGTCCCAGAAGGCGGCGCAGTTCATCCAGTTGGCCAACCAGCGGGACATCCCGTTGCTCTTCCTGCACAACACCACCGGCTACATGGTCGGCAAGGAGTACGAGCAGGGCGGCATCATCAAACACGGCTCGATGATGATCAACGCGGTGTCGAACTCGACGGTGCCGCATCTGTCCGTCCTGATGGGCGCCTCGTACGGGGCCGGGCACTACGGGATGTGCGGGCGGGCCTATGACCCGCGGTTCCTGTTCGCCTGGCCGAGCGCCAAGTCCGCGGTGATGGGGCCGCAGCAGCTCGCCGGGGTGCTCTCCCTCGTGGCGCGCGCCTCCGCGGCCGCGAAGGGGCAGCCCTACGACGAGGAGGGGGACGCGGCGCTGCGCGCCATGGTGGAGCAGCAGATCGAGTCCGAATCGCTGCCGATGTTCCTGTCCGGGCGGCTGTACGACGACGGCGTCATCGACCCGCGCGACACCCGCACCGTTCTCGGCCTGTGCCTGTCCGCCGTCCACACCGCGCCGGTCGAGGGCGCGCGGGGCGGCTTCGGCGTCTTCCGGATGTGAGGTTCCCGTGACAACGACTGATTCCGGTGAGATCCGTTCGGTGCTCGTCGCCAACCGCGGGGAGATCGCCCGCCGGGTCTTCCGCACCTGCCGTGAGCTGGGCATCGCCACCGTCGCGGTGTACTCCGACGCGGACGCCGGGGCCGCGCACGTCCGGGAGGCGGACGCCGCGGTCCGGCTGCCGGGCGAGGCGGCCGGGGAGACCTATCTGCGCGGCGAGTCGATCGTCGCGGCGGCGCTGGCGGCCGGGGCGGACGCGGTCCACCCGGGGTACGGGTTCCTCTCCGAGAGCGCGGAGTTCGCGGGCGCGGTGGGGGAGGCGGGGCTGGTGTGGGTCGGGCCGCCGCCGGCCGCGATCGCGGCGATGGCCTCCAAGACGCGGGCCAAGGAGCTGATGGCGGCGGCCGGGGTGCCGCTGCTGGCGCCGGTCGAGCCGGCCGCGGCCGCCGCCGGGGACCTGCCGCTGCTGGTGAAGGCGGCGGCCGGCGGCGGGGGTCGGGGCATGCGGATCGTCCGCGAACTGGACGCGCTGGAAGAGGAGTTGGCGTCGGCGCGGGCGGAGGCGGCGGCCGCTTTCGGGGACGGGGAGGTCTTCGTCGAGCCCTATGTGGAGGGCGGGCGGCACGTCGAGGTGCAGGTGCTCGCGGACGCCCACGGCACGGTCTGGACGCTCGGCACCCGGGACTGCTCGCTCCAGCGGCGCCACCAGAAGGTCATCGAGGAGGCCCCCGCCCCCGGGCTGTCCGACGCGCTGCGGGACACCCTGCACCGGGCCGCCGTCCAGGCCGCGCGGGCCATCGGCTACCGGGGCGCGGGCACCGTCGAGTTCCTGGTGTCGGCCGACGGCCGGGCGTACTTCCTGGAGATGAACACCCGGCTCCAGGTGGAGCACCCGGTGACCGAGGAGATCTACCGGCTCGACCTGGTGGCCCTCCAACTGGCCGTCGCCGAGGGGCGCCCGCTGCCCGCCGAGCCGCCCGCGCCGCACGGCCACGCCGTCGAGGCCCGGCTCTACGCGGAGGACCCGGCCGCCGGCTGGCAGCCGCAGACCGGCACCGTGCACCGGCTCGACGTACCGGCCGGCGTCCGGCTGGACTCCGGCGTGACCGACGGCGATGCCGTCACCGTCCACTACGACCCGATGCTGGCCAAGGTCATCGCCTGGGCGCCGACCCGCGCCGAGGCCGTGCGCAAACTGGCCGGCGCCCTGGAGCGGGCCCGCCTCCACGGCCCGGCCACCAACCGGGACCTGCTGGTCCGCTCGCTGCGGCACCCGGAGTTCGCGGGCGCCGATGGTCTGGACACCGGCTTCTACGACCGCCATCTGTCGGCCCTGACCGCGCCGGAGTCCGCCGGCGACGCGCTGTGCGCGCTGGCCGCCGCGCTCGCCGACGCGCACGGCCGCTCGCGTTTCGGGGGCTTCCGCAACGTCCCCTCCGGCCCCCAGGTCAAGCGCTACGCCCGCGCGGACACCGTCCACGAGGTGCGCTACCGGCTCGGGCGCGACGGGCTGACCGCCGAGGGCCACCCCGGCGTCCGGCTGCTCGGCCTGGCCGCGGAGGCGGTGGTGCTGGAGGTCGACGGGCTGCGGCGGCCGTTCGCGGTCGCCCGCTACGGGGACCAGGTGTACGTCGACTCGGCGTTGGGGGCCCGCGCGTTCACCGCGCTGCCCCGGTTCCCCGACCCCGCGGCCCGTACGGAACCCGGTTCGCTGCTGGCCCCGATGCCCGGCACGGTCGTCCGGATCGCGGACGGGCTGGCCGAGGGCGACCGGGTGGCGGCCGGCCAGCCGCTGCTGTGGCTGGAGGCCATGAAGATGGAGCACAGGATCAGCGCACCGGCGGCCGGCACCCTGACCGCCCTCCCCGCCCGCACGGGCCAGCAGGTCGAGGTGGGCACGCTGCTCGCCGTCGTCACCGCGTAGGGCCCGCCACAGGCACTCACTCACTCACCGCCCCAGGAGCCGTCATGAGCAACGCCCTGAGCAACCCCGTGATCGAGTCCGAGGAACACCGCGCCCTGCGCGCCGCCGTCGCCGCGCTCGGCAGGCGCTACGGCCGGGAGTACTTCACCGCCGTCGTCGCCGAGGGCCGGCACACCGACGAGCTGTGGCAGGAGGCCGCCAAGGCCGGCTACCTCGGCGTCAATCTCCCCGAGGAGTACGGGGGCGGCGGCGCCGGCATCACCGAACTCGCCCTCGTACTGGAGGAGTTGGGCGCGGCCGGCTGCCCGCTGCTGATGCTGGTGGTCTCGCCGGCCATCTGCGGTACGGTCATCGCCCGCTTCGGCACCGAGGAGCAGAAGCGCGGCTGGCTGCCGGGGCTGGCGGACGGCAGCCGCAAGATGGCCTTCGGCATCACCGAACCGGACGCCGGGTCCAACTCGCACCGGATCACCACCACCGCCCGTAAGGACGGCGGGGACTGGGTGCTCAACGGGCGGAAGATCTTCGTCTCGGGCGTCGACATCGCCGAGGCGACCCTGATCGTCGGCCGCACCGAGGACGCCCGCACCGGGAAGCTCAAGCCCTGCCTGTTCATCGTCCCGCGCGAGACGCCCGGCTTTGGACGGAGTCCGGTCCGGATGGAACTGGCCGCCCCGGAGAAGCAGTTCGAGCTGACCCTGGACGAGGTGCGGCTGCCCGCCGAGGCCCTGGTGGGCGGGGGCCCCTCCCACGCCTTCGGCAGTGGGGGAGAGGACGCCGGGCTGCTGCAACTCTTCGCCGGCCTCAACCCCGAGCGCATCATGACCGCCGCCTTCGCCCTCGGCATGGGCCGCTACGCGCTGGGCCGGGCCGTCGACTACGCCCGCACCCGCCAGGTCTGGAAGGAGCCGATAGGTGCCCACCAGGCGCTCGCCCACCCGCTCGCCCAGTGCCATATCGAACTCGAACTGGCCGGGCTGATGATGCGGAAGGCCGCGCTGCTCTACGACGCCGGCGACGACCTGGCCGCCGGGGAGGCCGCCAACATGGCCAAGTACGCCGCGGCCGAGGCCGCCGTGCACACCGTCGACCAGGCCGTGCACACCCTGGGCGGCAACGGCCTCACCCAGGAATACGGGCTGGCGTCCCTGATCACGGCCGCCCGGGTGGCGCGGATCGCGCCGGTCAGCCGGGAGATGATCCTCAACTACGTCTCGCACCAGTCCCTGGGACTGCCCAAGTCGTACTGAGCACAAGGGTGGCCAGGCGCCGGTCCGTTCCCACCAGGACCGGCGCATCACCGCTCGGGCATACGGGAAGGAAGGCCCCCTGCGGTTCACCGCCGCACCCACCGCCGCTCCAGGAAGAGGACCTCTATGGCGTCCACGACGTCCCGCCCCTCTCATCCCTCCCATCCCTCCCACGTCTTCCGCAGCGCCTATCCCGACGTCGCCCCCGTGGAACTGCCCATCCACGAGGCCGTCCTGGGGCACGCGGCCGCCCACGGCACCCGGCCCGCCCTGATCGACGCCCTCACCGGCGCCACCCTCGACTACGCCCGGCTCGACCACCACAGCCGCCGGCTGGCCGCCGCGCTCGCCGCCGCCGGGCTCCGCAAGGGCGAGGTGCTGGCCCTGCACAGCCCCAACTCGGTGCTCTTCCCCGTGGTGTTCTACGCCGCCAGCCGCTGCGGCGCGGCCGTCACCACCGTCCACCCGCTCGCCACCGAGGCCGAGTGCGCCCGCCAGCTCAAGGACGCGGGGGTGTCCCGGATCGTCACCGTCGCGGCGCTGCTGGACACCGCCCGCGGCGCCGCCCGACAGGCCGGCGGCATCGCCGAGATCCTCGTCTGCGACCGCGCCGAGGGCCACCGCTCCGTCCTCGACCTGCTCGACGGCGACGACCCGGAGCCGGCCCCGGACATCGCCCCGGCCACCGACCTGGCCGCGCTCCCGTACTCCTCGGGCACCACCGGCACCCCCAAGGGCGTGATGCTCACCCACCGCAACATCGCCACCAACCTCGCCCAACTGGCCCCGCTGACGACCACCGGCCCAGGGGACCGCGTCCTGGCCGTCCTCCCCTTCTTCCACATCTACGGGCTCACCGCCCTGATGAACGCCCCCCTGCGCAACGGCGCGACCGTCGTCGTGCTGCCCCGCTTCGACCTGCGCCAGTTCCTCACCGCCATCCAGGAACACCGGATCACCGACGTCTACGCCGCGCCCCCGATCGTCCTGGCGCTCGCCAAGCACCCGATGGTCGAGGAGTTCGACCTCTCCTCCCTGAGGCATCTGCTCTGCGCCGCCGCCCCGTTGGACGCCGACCTCGCCGCCGCCTGCGCCCGCCGCTTGGGCCTGCCCACCGTCCTCCAGGCGTACGGCATGACCGAACTCTCCCCGGGCACCCACGTCGTCCCGCCCGGGGCGTCGCCCGCGCCCCCGGGCTCGGTCGGCACCCTGCTCCCCAGTACGGAACTGCGGATCGTCTCCCTGGAGACCGGGCGGGACCTCGGACCGGGGGAGACCGGCGAGATCGTCCTCCGCGGACCGCAGGTGATGAAGGGCTACCTGGGCCGCCCCGCCGAAACCGACGCGATGATCGACGCCGACGGCTGGCTGCACACCGGCGACGTCGGGCGGAGCGACGCGGACGGCTGGCTCCATGTCGTCGACCGGGTCAAGGAGTTGATCAAATACAAGGGCTATCAAGTCGCCCCCGCCGACCTGGAGGCGCTGCTGCTCGCCCATGAGGCCGTCGCGGACGCCGCCGTCATCGGGGTCACCGACGAGGACGGCAACGAGGTGCCCAAGGCGTTCGTCGTGCGCCGGCAGGGGGCCGCCCTCACCGCCGACGAGGTCATCGCCTACGTTGCAGGCCGAGTCGCCCCCTACAAGAAGGTGCGCCGCGTGGAGTTCCTGGACAGCGTGCCGCGCGCCACCACCGGAAAGATCCTCCGGCGCGAACTGCGCGCCAGGGAAAGGAGCTCTGCGACCCCATGACGTTCGTGGAGCGCGCCCATGAGCGCGGCATCACCACCCTCACCCTCAACTCCCCCCACAACCGCAACGCTCTCTCCACCCGCCTGGTCGCCGAACTGCACCAGGCCCTCGCGGACGCGGCCGCCGACGCCACCGTCCGGGCCGTGGTGCTCACCCACACCGGCACCACCTTCTGCGCCGGCGCGGACCTCTCCGAGGCCGCCTCGGGCACCGCCAAGGACGGCCCCCTGGCCCTCGCCCGCCTGCTGCGCGCCCTGGTGGAGCTGCCCAAACCGGTCGTCGCCCGCGTCACCGGCCACGCCCGCGCCGGCGGCCTCGGCCTCCTCGGCGCCTGCGACCTCTCCGTCGCCGGCCTTGGGACCACCTTCGCCTTCACCGAGGCGCGGCTGGGCCTGGCACCCGCGGTGATCTCCATACCGCTGCTGCCCCGTATGGACGCCCGGGCCGCCGCCCGCTACTACCTCACCGGCGAGAAGTTCGGCGCCACCGAGGCGGCCCGGATCGGCCTGGTCACCCTCGCCGCCGAGGACGTCGACGCCGAACTGGCGCCGCTCCTGGACGCGTTGCGCAAGGGCTCCCCCCAGGGCCTGGCCGCGTCCAAGAAGCTGGTCACGGCCCCCGTCCTGGCCGCCTTCGACCGGGACACCGACGCGCTCGCCGAACAGTCGGCCCGGCTCTTCGGCTCCGCCGAGGCCCGCGAGGGCATGACCGCCTTCCTGGAGCGGCGGGACCCGTCATGGGCGCGCTGACCCCCGCCCGCGGCGCCAAGGAGCCCCAGCAGGAACGCAGCCGCGCCACCCGGCTCGGACTGCTGGAGGCCGCCGTCTCCTGCCTCGCCGAACGCGGCTGGAGCGGCAGCACGGTCGCGGTCGTCGCCGAACGGGCCGGCGTCTCCCGCGGCGCCGCCCAGCACCACTTCCGCACCCGCGAGGACCTGTTCACCGCGGCCGTCGAGCACGTCGCGGAGAAGCGGCAGGCCGCGCTGACGGCACTGTCCCAGGACCTGCCGCCGGCCGGCTCCCTCGCCCGCACCCGGCGCATCGTCGAGGAACTGGTCGGCCTCTACACCGGCCCCCTCTTCCGTGCCGCCCTCCACCTGTGGGTCGCCGCCTCCGACGAGCCCCAACTCCGTTCTCGCGTCACCGCGTTGGAGGCTCGCGTGGGCCGCGAGGCGCACCGGACGGCGGTGTCCCTCCTGGGCGCCGACGAGTCCGTCCCCGGCGTCCGGGAGACCGTCCAGGGCCTCCTCGACATGGCCCGCGGCCTGGGCCTGGCGAATCTCCTGACGGACGACTCGGCGCGGCGGGAACGGGTGGTCGTCGAGTGGGCGCGGATCGTCGCCAACGCGATGTCTCGCTGAGCGGCTTCCCACGTTGTCGGCTCCCCCGCCGCGGGGGTGCTGTTCTTCGCGCCTGCGGCGCGTTGGCTTTGTTCGCTGCGGTGCCGCTGCGCGGGGCTTGTCGGGTGCGGTGCCTGTCCGCTGCGCGGGGCTTGTCGGGTGCGGTGCCTGTCCGCTGCGCGGGGCGTTGTCGGGTGCGGTGCCTATCCGCTGCGCGGGGCTGTTGGGTGCGGTGCCGGGTCTGTGGGGCGGTAGGGGTGTGCCGGACTGCTTCGCTTTACGTCCGGCACACCCCTACCGCCCCACAGACCCGTCCCCTCCCGTGTGTGGTGGGGAATTCAGGTGAGTGGGGGCAACTCCCGGTGGGCTGCTGCGGGTTGTGTGTTTCGTGGTGGCCGTTGGTGGCCCACTCGGCTTGGCCGGTGACTCGGGGGTTTCCACCCCACAACGGGAGGGGGCGGGCCTTCGGGGCAGGGGGTGTCCGGACGTAAAGCGCAGCAGTCCGGACACCCCCTGCCCCGAAGGCCCGTCACCGCACCCGAAAGCCCCGCGCAGCGGACCAAGGCAATGCACCGCAGGTGCACAAGACAGCAACCCCTACGACGGCGAGGCCAACAACGCGAGAGCCAAACGTCACGCGATGTCGGCGTACCCCGCGATCGACTGCGGGCTCCGTGCCGCGGGGCCCACGTAGTGGGCGGAGGGGCGGACGAGGCGACCGGTCCGCTTCTGTTCCAGGATGTGGGCGCTCCAACCCGCCGTGCGGGCGCAGGTGAACATCGAGGTGAACATGTGCGCCGGGACCTCCGCGAAGTCCAGCACGATCGCCGCCCAGAACTCCACGTTGGTGGCCAGGACCCGGTCGGGGCGGCGGTTGTGGAGTTCCTCCAGGGCGGCCTTCTCCAGGGCCTCGGCGACCTCGAAGCGCGGGGCGGCCAGTTCCTCGGCGGTGCGTCGCAGGACCCGCGCCCGCGGGTCCTCGGCGCGGTAGACGCGGTGGCCGAAGCCCATCAGCCGCTCGCCGTTGTCCAGCGCCTGCCGGACGTAGGCGGCCGCGTCCCCGGTCCGCTCGATCTCCTCGATCATGCCGAGGACGCGGGAGGGCGCGCCGCCGTGGAGCGGGCCGGACATGGCGCCGACCGCGCCGGACAGCGCGGCCGCGACGTCCGCGCCGGTCGAGGCGATGACCCGGGCGGTGAACGTGGAGGCGTTCATGCCGTGTTCGGCGGCCGAGGTCCAGTAGGCGTCGACGGCCTTGACGTGCTGGGGGTCGGGCTCGCCGCGCCAGCGCTTCATGAAGCGCTCGACGACCGTCTCGGCCTTGTCGATCTCCCGCTGCGGGACCATCGGCAGGCCCTGGCCGCGCGCCGACTGGGCGACGTAGGAGAGCGCCATCACGGCGGCCCGGGCGAGGTTGTCGCGGGCGGTCCGCTCGTCGATGTCGAGCAGCGGTTTCAGGCCCCATACGGGCGCCAGCATGGCGAGCGCGGACTGCACGTCGACCCGGATGTCACCCGAGTGCACCGGGATCGGGAAGGGCTCGGCGGGCGGCAGCCCCGGCGTGAACGCGCCGTCGACCAGCAGTCCCCAGACGTTCTCGAAGGACACGTGCCCGACGAGGTCCTCGATGTCCACCCCGCGGTAGCGGAGCGCGCCCCCTTCCTTATCGGGTTCGGCGATCTCCGTCTCGAACGCGACGACTCCCTCAAGCCCGGGAACGAAGTCGGACATCAGGCGGCTCCTCCAGATGGGCACGGCAGTCGGCCCGCGACCGGCTGCCGTGCGGTCGGGTCGGTTGGTGCGCCGATGCGGTTACGCGGCTGCGTCGGGCAACTCGCGGTCCGTACCGGTCACCTCGGTGATGCCCCGCCGGGGCAGGGGCCACGCGACGGTTTCCGTCCGCGGGCGGGCGGTCCGCGGACGAGGTCGCCGCCACGGTGCGCCGCGGCGGCCTGAAGACGGACACGATAGCTTCCGGTGCCCGGGGGCCACAGTGGGCCGGGCCATGATTGTCGCGGGTTCACCGGCAGCGGGGAAGCGTGACGTCCGGCACACTGGTCGATTGGCCGACGGGAGGGTTACGGCCCGGCGACGAGGGGCAAACTTCCGGCCCACCGGGCTGCCCGGCGTGGCGTCGATGCTGCAAGATGAGGCCGTGCATCCCGCCGACATGCCCTCCGCCGACACCCCCGATCCCTCCTCCATGCGCGCGCACTACCGCGCCGAGGGAATCGTCGAGTCCGATCTTGCCGCGAGCCCCTTCGACCAGTTCGCGCGCTGGTTCAAGGACGCGGCCGCAGCCGGTCTGCACGAGCCCAACGCGATGGTCGTCTCGACGGCGGACGCCGCCGGCCGGCCCAGCTCAAGGACCGTGCTGCTGAAGGCATTCGACGAGCGCGGCTTCGTCTTCTTCACCAACTACGGCAGCCGCAAGGGCCGCGATCTGGCCGAGAACCCGCATCTGTCGCTGCTGTTCCCGTGGCATCCGCTCGCCCGCCAGGTCATCGTGATCGGCACCGCCGAGCGCATCGGCCGGGACGAGACCGCCGCCTACTTCCGTACCCGCCCGCACGGCTCCCAGCTGGGCGCCTGGGCCAGCGACCAGTCCACGCCGATCGCCTCCCGGGACGAACTGGAGCGCTCCTACGAGGAGTTGGCGACCCGGTACCCGGAGGGCGAGCAGGTGCCGGCGCCCCCGCACTGGGGCGGCTACCGCGTCACCCCGGAGACGATCGAGTTCTGGCAGGGCCGGCTCAACCGCCTGCACGACCGGCTGCGGTACGTCCGCCAGGGCGCGCCGGGGGCCGGCGGGTGGCGGGTGGAGCGCCTGGCTCCGTGACGGGTCGGGCACCCGTCGGACCGGCGGGTGCCGCGGCCGTGGCGGCCGCATACGCAGACGACCCGCGGGCTGCCTCCTTCGCGCTCGGTGGCGCGAAGGGCCGGTCGGACGAACCGGCAGCCCGCGGGTCGGGTGACTGCTTGGGATTGGGCCGGCTGCGCATCTGCAGTATGCGCGGATCCGGCGCTGCACTTCGGTGAAGCGACGGGCTGCTAGCCCGCAGCCACCTCACGCGTCCGGTACGAAATCATCTGCCGAACCACCTCCCTTCTCGTGTACCTCACACGTTAGGAACCCGCCGGCTCCCGCACAACAGGTTTTTTCGGGGCCGGTTCTTTGCGGGGTCCGGATCCGGTGGGCGGCGATTTCCCGGAATCGGATGTGTTCCACGTCACGTTCCAGTTGAATGTCCCCACGTGCAGCACGTGCGGCCGCGTTCGTAAGGGGTGCCAGTGACTGCCTCGTCGGCTTCTTCTGCCTCATCGGCCTCGTCGCCACACCAGCCTGCCTCCGCCGGCCCGCCGGGCCCCCGTGGGTCCGGCCGGTCCTGCGCCGGGCCACCGGGCGCCGACGCCGAGCGACCACCGGACGCCGACGACTCCGGGCTGCTCGCCGCCCTCCTGGACGGTATGGACGCCGCCCTGATGGCCTTCGCCGCCGACGGGACGGTCACGCACTGGAACCACGAGGCCGAGCGCATCCTGGGCTGGACCACCGAGGAGGCGGTCGGCCGCAGCGGCCTGACGGGCTGGGCGGTGCGCGCGGAGGACGCCGAGGGCGTGCGGTCCGCGCTGGCCGCCGTGATGCGCGCCCCGGGCCGCCAGGTGCACGACTTCGCGCTGCTCACCAAGGACGGCCACCGGGTCCTGGTCCGCACCCAGTCCTCGGCGGTGCACGCCCCCGACGGCCGGGTCGCCGGGGCCTACTGCGCCTTCAACGAGTCGCACACCCAGCTCGACCTGGAACGGGCGGTGGCGCTCAGCGAGGCGCTGTTCGACGACGCCACCTGGGGCGTGGTGCTGGTCGACGCCGATCTGCGCCCGGCGGTCGTCAACGCCCACGCCGCCCGCACCTTCGGCATGGGCCGTGGCGCGCTGCTGGGCCGTCCGCTGGGCGATGTCCTGGCCCAGGGCGTCGAGGAGTTGGAGAGCGCCCTGACGCACGTCCTGGCCGAGGGACCGCCGCCGGCCGTCGCCGAGCTGTGGGTGACGCTGCGGGACGGGGAGGGCGAACTGCCGCGCCGGTGCTGGCGCAGCGGCTTCGTCCGGCTGTCCTCACCGCTGGCGGAGGAGCCTGTTCCGCTCGGCGTCGCCTGGCTCTTCCAGGACATCACCGACGCCAAACGGGCCGAACAGGACGCCTCCCTGCTGCGTTTCCGGTCCCACCAGCTGCACCGCGCGGGCCGGGCCGCCGCCGAGTGCCCGGACCCGGCCGAGGCGGCGGCGGTGCATCTGGACTTCGCCCTGGCGGGCTTCGCCGACCACGCCCTGGTCGATCTCGTCCGCACCCCGTCCCCGGCGCCCTACGGGGCGGTGGACGCGGACACCGCATGGGACGCGGAGGCGGCGCCCACCGGGGGCGGCCCCGGCGTCCCGGAGGGCGGCGAGACCGGGGCGCCGCGGCTGGTGCGGGCGCTGGCCTCCCCGGCGGGCGAGCCGGGGCCCTCGGAGGCCGTCCCGGCGAGCGGTCTCCCGGTGGCGTACGCGCCGAACCACCCGGCGCTCCAGGCGTACGCGCGGCGCGGCTCCGTACGGGCCAGCGCCGGCCTGGCCCCCACCGGAGGCTGGGCGGCCGCCCGCAACTGGCCGGACGGCGCGGTGCACGGGCTGTGCGTGGTGCTCCGCAGCCGGGGCCGCACCCTGGGGGTCGCCACCTTCCTGCGGACCCCCGCGCGCCGCCCGTTCGACCGCGCGGACGCAGACTACGCCGAGGAGGTCGCCGCCCGGATCGCCGCCGCGCTGGACCTGGCGGGGGCGGCGGGGGCATGACGCGCCGCCCGGGGCCGAGCGGCGGCGCCGCCCGCCCTTCAGTGCCGGTAGAAGATCCGGTCCGCGTACTCCCGCATCACCCGGCCGTTCCACTCGTGCCCGCCGTCCACGTTCCCCGAGCGCAGCAGCGGCGGCTGCGCGCCCCGCTCGGCCAGTACACCGGCCGCCGTCGCCACCACGGCCTGCATGATCGCGCTGGTGACGACCGTGGAGGCGGGGGCGAACGGCGCGTCGATGCCGGGCAGCGTCAGCTCCGCGTCGCCGACCGGGATGCGGCTGTCCAGGACTATGTCGCAGTGGTCCTTGAGGAAGGTCCCCGAGGAGTGCCGGGAGGTGGTGGCGCCGGCGTAGGCCACCGACGTCACGCCGATGACCTTGATGCCCAGGGCCCGCGCGGTGAGGGCCATCTCCACCGGCAGGGCGTTCCGCCCGGAGAGCGAGATGATCACCAGCGCGTCGCCGCGCTCCAGCGGGCTGGTGTCCAGCACCGCCGCGGCCAGCCCGTCGACCTGCTCCAGCGCGCTGCCCAGCGTCGCCGGCCGGACGTCCACCCCGACGACCCCGGGGACGGTCAGCAGGTTCATGACCGCCAGTCCGCCGGCGCGGTAGACGGTGTCCTGGGCCGGCAGCGAGGAGTGCCCCGCCCCGAAGGAGAAGACCCGGCCGCCGGCGGCCACGGTGTCCGCGATCAGCCGCCCGGCCGCGGTGATCCGGTCCCCCTCCGCGTCCCGGACCTGCCGCAGCAGGTCGATCGCGGCATCGAAGTACCGCCCCGCCAGCCCCTCGCTCCGGTCACTCTCAGCCATTGCCGCGGTCCCCTTTTGTCGCGTCTGGATGGGATCCCCGGACGGGCTCCGTGGCGGGACGGCACCGGCTCGCCGCCGTCGCGCCGCCGCCTCGTGGATCAGTGGTCCGGATCACGTTGCGGTCTGGACCTGTGCGCTGTCAATACGCCGGGCAATGCACCGGTTCCACCGGCCGGGAAGCGTCCGCTGAGCGGACGAGGAGGCACCGTTGTCAGTGGGATGCGTCAGAATTGAGTCCAGGGCCACCGCACGACATATCGAGGGGCACGCATGTCCGGACTGATCGACACCACGGAGATGTATCTCCGCACCATCCTCGAACTGGAAGAGGAGGGTGTGGTCCCCATGCGCGCCCGCATCGCGGAGCGGCTGGAGCAGAGCGGCCCGACGGTCAGCCAGACCGTGGCCCGCATGGAGCGAGACGGTCTGCTGACGGTCGCGGGCGACCGCCACCTGGAGCTGACGGAGGAGGGCCGCCGACTGGCGACGCGGGTGATGCGCAAGCACCGCCTCGCCGAGTGCCTGCTCGTCGACGTCATCGGGCTGGAGTGGGAGCAGGTGCACGCCGAGGCGTGCCGCTGGGAGCACGTGATGAGCGAGGCGGTCGAGCGCCGCGTCGTGGAGCTGCTCCGCCACCCCACCGAGTCCCCGTACGGCAACCCGATCCCGGGCCTGGAGGAGCTCGGCGAGAAGGCCGAGGCCGACCCGTTCCTGGACACCGGCATGGTCAGCCTGATCGACCTGGACGCCGGCGCCGACGGCAAGACCGCCGTGGTGCGCCGCATCGGCGAGCCCATCCAGGCCGATGCCCAGCTGATGTACACGCTGCGGCGCGCCGGGGTGCAGCCGGGCGCGGTGGTCAGCGTGACGGAGTCGCCGGCCGGTGTGCTGGTCGGCAGCAGCGGCGAGGCCGCCGAGCTGGACGCCGAGATCGCCAACCACGTCTTCGTCGCCAAGCGCTGAGCCCTCCGCCCGCGTCCGCTTGAGCGGCCCACGGCGGGCGGCCGCGCCCGGCGCCGCCCGCCGGCACTCCTCGCCCCCGCCGTCGACCTCTTCCACGAGCCCGCCTCCTCCACGAGCCCGCCGAGCTGCGCCGATGCGCATGCCCGCGGGCTCGTCAACTCCGTTGGCAGTGAACGGTCTTGTGCGAATCGGTGCGGATCGGCCGGTCTCGTGTCACCCTGGCGCTGATGCATGGTCATGCATCGGCGCCAGGGGTGATGCGGTGACGGCCGAGGGGGGATCGGATGCGTTCCACTGAGACCGGTCGGGGACGGTCAGGGCCCCGGCGCTGCGAGCTGCCGGGGCCCTGCCTCCCCATGTCCCCCCACGGCGACCCGGAGCCCCGAGCTCCCAGGGTCGTCCCCCACGGGCCCCCTTCCCGGTAGGGCCCGCCTCCCGGCAGATGTCTCCCCGTGGTGGCCGTGGTCAATCCCGCAGCAAGGTCACTCAAAAGTGGGGAGTTGGGCGCGGTGGCGATCCATTCGAATACCGGTTCGATAGTGTGAGGCGTGCGGGGCTGGCCACGGGACGAGTGGGGGTGCCAGGGCACATGGTGCGGCGTATCGATGTGACGGGGGCCGGCGGTGTACGGCTCGCGGCCTGGGAGTTCACCGACCCGCCCAAGAGCGGCGGCGAGCTGGAGGACGGCGGAGGGCGGCCCGGCGCGCTGCTGCTCCACGGCCTGATGGGCCGCGCCTCGCACTGGGCGGACACCGCCCGCCGGCTGAGCGCGACGCACCGCGCGGTCGCCCTCGACCAGCGCGGCCACGGCCGCAGCGAGAAGCCCGCCGAGGGGCCGCTGGACCGCACCGCCTACGTCGACGACACCATCGCCGCCATCGAGCAGCTCAGGCTGGCCCCGGCCGTGCTGGTGGGCCACGCCATGGGCGCCTTGACGGCCTGGCAGGTGGCGGCCCGGCGCCCGGATCTGGTCGCCGCGCTGGTCATCTGCGATATGCGGGCCTCGGCGCTCGGCGCGGCGTCGCAGCGGGAGTGGGCGGAGTGGTTCCGCTCCTGGCCGGTGCCGTTCGCCACCCTCGCCGACGTCCGCAGGTGGTTCGGGGAGGACGACCCGACGCTGGAGCGCCCCCGGCCGGTGCGCGGGGAGTTCTTCGCCGAGGTGATGGCCGAGCGCGCGGACGGCTGGCGCCCGGTCTTCTCCCGTCGGCAGATGCTCGGCGCCCGCGAGACCTGGGTGCGTGACGCGCACTGGGAGGAGCTGGCCCAGGTCCGCTGCCCCGCCCTCGTCATCCGCGGCCTCGACGCCGAACTGGGCCGCGCCGAGGCCCAGGAGATGGTCCGGGTGCTGCCGCGCGGCGAGTACGCCGAGATACCGGACGCCGGCCATCTGCTGCCCTGGGAGCAGCCCGACGCCTGGCACCGCGCCATCGAGCCGTTCCTCCGCTCGGTGGTGGCCCACCCCTGACGCAGGCGGCCCGAGCGGCCGGCGCGGCCGGTGCGGCCGGTGCGGCCGGTGCTGCCAGGGAGGCCGCACGGCACGGGCCGGGTCCGCGCCCGCCGTGCGTCAGGGGCGCGGCGTCGGCGCCGTCGCCCGCTCCGCTGCTGCGTGCCTCGCCGCCGCCCGCTCCGCTGCTGCGCGCCTCGCCGTCGCCCGCTCCGCCGCCGCGCGCCCCGCCGCTCCGCCGTCAGCCGGCGTCGTCGAACTTCCAGACCAGCGGATCGGCGGCGCTCTCGTCGCCCCAGTGGACCTCCAGGGCCCTGGAGCCCTTGGGGATCATGTAGGTCTGGCAGATGACGTGGCTCTCGTCGACCTTCCAGTCGTCGATGTCGATCGGGTCCTCGCAGCCCGGGAGGTCCAACGGGGTGCCGAGGAGCAGCCCACCGCGCCGGCCGTCCGCGTAGATCTCGGCGCCGTTGTCGACCCTCGCCAGACCCTTGACGACACCGGGACCCTTGTTCGTGTACTTCACGTAGGCGGTGGCGGCGACCAGACCCCGGGCGTCCCTCGGGTCCTGCACCATCTCCTTCGCCTCGTCCTCGGTCCCGACGTGCACCTTCTGCGCGGCGACCTCGTACGTGGTCTTCCCGGTTTCCTCCCTGTACGGTCCGGTGCCGCTCTGACCGGGTTTCAGCACACCGTCACCGGCCACCTCGGCCGGCCTTCCGCCGGTCGCCACCGCGGCGTTCGCGGAGCTCTTCCCGCCGTCGGGGCCGGAACCGGCGGCCGGCCCCGCCGCGTCCCTCCCGTCGCAGGCGGTCAGCGCCAGCGCCAGTACGGCGACCGGCGCGGCAGCGCGCCACCATGCGGTCCTTGTGTGCAGCACAACGTTCTCCCAGTTCATGCTCTCCCCCGACGCACGGCACCGTTGCCCGTGCTCGCGAACGGCCGTGAAAACGGAGCATAGGAGCGCGCTTTCACCGTGTCGAAACGCGGAAGCCGCAGGTCAGCCGCTTTCTGCTGGTCCGTCGCCGGAGCGTCCCGGCCCATTCATCGCAATCCCTGCAAAACGACTTCGGGATTCCGTCGTCAATCGCCGGCAAGGGCTGCGAACCGCGGTCCATTGCGGGTGAATTCACCGGCAATGCGGTCCGATGAACCGCCGGATGGTAATCCCCGGATAAAAAATTCCGCCGGAGCGGCGACACGTCCGGGGCCGGGCGGTCGATGCCCACGCCGCCACGCCGCCACGGCGGTTGGGCGGCCGGGCGGGCCGCGGCGGCGGGGAGGCCGGCCGGTTTCGCGTTGGCTCCGGGGCGGCTCCGTGGTGGGGCCGAGGCGGTCCTGGGTCAGTTCACCGTGCGGGTGAAGTCGCCGCGTCGGACGCGGGTGGTGAGGGAGTCGCCGGCCAGGAGGGAGCCGTAGCCCGTGGCGGCCCAGAGGCTCTGCTCCGCGGGCACTTCGAAGTACGGGACCGGATGGCCGTCCAGACGGTCCGTGAGGACCTCGGGGGCGCGGCGGGCGCGCACCGCGCGGAGACAGGTGTCGCAGGCGGCGACCCGGAGTTGTTCCCGGCGGCCCAGCGGCCGCCAGGGTATGCGGCGTGCGGCGGGGCCGTGCAGCGGGTGGAAGAAGCACAGCGGGAGGGCCGCGGGGGCGGGGGAGAGCGCGGCCCGGCCCTCGGCGACCAGCGCGAACACGCCCGCCAGATCCGGGATTCCGCGTGCCCGGTCCAGCACCGTCCCGGCCGCGGCATAGGCGTCCAGGGCGCGCTCGACGGCCTCCGGTGCGCCCGTGGCGGCGCGGGCCTCCTCGCCGAGCCGCACCACCTCCTCGCCGGCGCGCTCGCGCAGCCCGTCCTCGTCGGCCTGGTGGGCGGCGGCGAAGACGGACCGGGGCATCGCGAACGGCGTCCCGAAGTCACGCAGCCGCGCACGGCGCCGCAGCAGCAGCCAGGCCGCGGCGAGCACCAGCAGCGGCCCGGCGACCAGTGCCACGCTCCGGGCGGCCGACGACGAGCCCGCCGCCGGCTTCTTCGGTACGCCGCCGTCCGACGCGCCGCCGCCCGGTGTGCCGAGGTGGCTGGTGAGCCGCTCGTAGACCTGGTCGCCGTCACCGGCCTTGATGATCTCGATCGCCCGAGAGATGCGCTTGGTCAGCCCGGCGCCCTTCAGGGAGTCGTCGAAGTACACCGAGGCGGCGGCGCGTTCCGCCTGGTGGGCGTGGGCGGGCCACTCGCGGGCGTCGATGTCGTCGGGGAAGTTCCCGGGGGTGATGAGGATGGCCGGGCCGCCGCCCATCCGGTCGTGCACCACCTCGGTCAGTTGCTCCGGCTTGCCGCCCCAGTCGTCCCCCTCGACCAACGGGACCAGCACCACACGGATCGGCAGACGGCTCTGCTGGATCTGCCGCACCAGCGCTCGCTGATCGCCTGAATCGACCGCCGAGGACAGGGACGGATCGACGTACACCGGCGAGCTGCGCAGCGCGTCGGCGATCTTCTGTCCGGGGCTCTCGGACACCGCGACATACAGCCCCTTGCGCCCGAGGCGGTCGTGGATCGCGGCGAGCAGACCGGAGTCCATACCGCCGGAGGAGAGGGACGGCAGCACGACGACATACGTCGGAACCCCCAACCGCCCGGCCTCCGCGGCGAACTCGGGCGCCGTCGAGCGGGGGACCGCCCGCGGCAGCTGGTCGCTGACGTAGACCGGGCTGTGCCGGAGCTGTTCGGCGAGGTAGGTGGCCTGGCTCGGGGTGTCCGTGCCTGCGGCTTGCGCCGGGCTCGCGGCGAAGAACACGGTGGCCGCGGCGAACAGTGCCGCCAACCACCCGCTGACCAGCACTCTTCCGGTGCGTCGCACGGCCCCCACCCCCCTCGTTCGAATCTTGTCCAGACGCTACCGCTCCTGCGCATCGGCGAGGGGGCCCTGTGGATAACGTCCCGGCAACGTCGGTGAGCTGGGGTGTTGGGGTTGTTGGTGTGGGGCGGGGGTGGCCGTGCGTTCTGTTTGTGGTGGGTGCCGGGGGGCTGCGGGGCGGGCCTCCGGTGCCTGTGTTGTGGACTGCTGCGCTTTACGTCCACAACACAGGCACCTCCGGCCCGCCCCGCAGCCCCCCTCCCGTAACAGTCACGACTCCCGCCCGATGGGGGCTGAGCAATTCCGGGCCGTCGTGTTCACCCTCCAAGCCAGAAGCGCGGGTTGAGCGTGCGCACCCGGGACCCAGGTCATTTCTTCCCCCCAGAGGTGGGGCCGGGCGACGGCGGGAGGGTGTGGGGTGTTGGGGGGGGGGGGGGGGGGGGGTATGGGGGGCGCGGCCGGACCCCCCCCCCCCCGCCCCCCCCA